>JBOHWM010000477.1:0-2493 GCA_050736555.1 Binataceae bacterium (SeqCode) | reverse complement strand
GAATAACTCTTTCGGCTTTGGCGGAACCAATACCACGCTGGCTTTCCGGCCAGCGGCTTAGACTAGCGGGCGCGAAAATGGGTTCGAGAATCGTAGCGACCGGACGCGCGACGCCGCGCACCCCAATCAACAACAAGGAACTCGAACGGCGCATGGATACCTCGGATGAATGGGTGCGCACGCGTACCGGCATCTGCCAGCGCTATGTCATCTGCAGCGACGAATCGCTGGTCGATATCGCAGCCCAGGCCAGCCGGATCGCCCTGCAACGTGCCGGGATGGCGCCATCGGAACTCGACGCCATCGTGGTCGGCACCGTTTCTTCCGATTATGGCTTCCCTTCGTTCGCATGTCAGTTGCAGCATCGGTTGGGCATCAACACGATTCCGGCCTTTGACGTAGCCGCCGCCTGCTCCGGGTTCATTTACGCTCTCAGCGTGGCTGACACATCGATGCGCGCGGGCGACTGGAAGAAGATACTGCTGGTCGGCGCCGACGCACTCTCGACCATGGTTGATTGGAACGATCGCTCAACCGCGGTGCTTTTCGGCGACGGCGCGGGCGCATGCGTGATGGTGTCCGAGGCGAATTCCCGTGGAGTATTGGGCAGCTTACTGCGTTCCTCCGGCGAATTCTGGGACCTACTGTCAGTGCGCAATCGCGGTACCCGCAACACGATTGATGCGGAAGTGCGACGGGACGGCGATGACGCGATCAAAATGAAGGGCCCGGAACTGTTCAAGATCGCGGTAAAAAGTATGGAAGATGTTTCACGCAAAGTCGCGGAACGCGCCGGCATCAGTCTCGAAGATATCGCGCTCATCGTGCCGCATCAGGCCAACCTTCGCATCATCAACGCGGTCGCCCAACGCTTGGGCTTGGGCACCGAGAAGGTGTTCACCAATATCGACCGCTACGGCAATACCTCGGCCGCATCGGTACCGATCGCGCTTGACGAGGCGATAGAAGCCGGTCGCATCCGTGCTAACGATTTGGTGATGCTCAACGCATGCGGCGGTGGTTTGACCTGGGGTGCGAATTTGGTGCGTTGGTAGGAAAGCCTACGCCATTGACGGCCTAGGACGAGCTAACCTCTTGAAGGCACCTTTGTAGCTGCAGCAAATCTGCGAGTCTTGAAATTAAGCAAGAGCGGCCAAGTCCGAGCCGAGACACTTGGCTGTCTAGTTGTTTCGCTTTTCATTCGCTATTATCTTGAACATCTTGAACATAACCATCATCGCGACAGGCCATCATCAACATCTTTTGTGAACCAATTTCCTTACATCGAATTGCGCGCACGAAGCGCGTTCAGCTTCCTTGAAGGCGCAAGCGTGCCTGAAGAACTCGCTGAAGCCGCTGCCGCGCTCGGTTATGACGCCTTGGCCGTTGGTGATCGCGACGGCCTTTATGGCGCGCCACGCTTTTACCAGGCGGCGAGCAATGCCGGGCTCAAAGCGATTGTCGGTGCGGAGCTCACGCTCGACGATGCGAGCTTTGCGGCATACGGGGTCGGCATGGCAGATGACGGCGCGCCATCGCGCCTTTACGTTCTGGTTCCCGATCGTGCGTGCTACAAAAATCTTTGTCGCATGATCACTGCGGCAAAGCTGCGGTCGCTGGAAAGCAAGCCTGACGGTACGCCGCTTTATTCGGCCAAGGGGCAAAGCCGCATCACCCTTGCGGATCTCGAGCAATTCGGCGCCGGCATGATCTGCCTGGCCGGCGGTTCGTTCAGCCCACTGGCTCGGGCGCTGACGAGGGGTGGGGGTGCGCGCGACTGGTGCGATCGTTTGCGCGGGATTTTCGGTGAGAATTTCTTTATCGATCTGCAACGCCATCTCGATCCGGAAGAAGAACGCCTCAATCGCAAATTCGCAGCTTTAGCCGCGTCAAGCCGCGTGCCGTTGGTCGCCACTAACGATGTGTGTTTCACGGCCGGCGTAACTGACAATACGCGCGATAATTTCGAAAGCGACTCTCACGTGGACCCCGGCAGCAACCGGGGAATGGAACGCGCGTTGCTCGACGTAATGGCCTGTATCCGGCTCAAGACCACGCTTGAAGAGGCCGGGCGCGCACTCTGGATCAACCACGAACGACATTTGAAAGCCCCCGCTGCGATGGCCGCGCTGTTTCGCGATCGGCCGGACGCGATCGCGATGACGCGTGAAATCACCGATCGCTGCGAATTCACGCTCAAGGATTTAGGTTATACCTTTCCTGTTTATCCATTGCCGCCGGGCGAGACACCCGACAGTTACCTGCGCGCACTGACTAGCGCGGGTGCGCGTGAGCGTTGGGGCACGCCCGACGAGCGCACTCGCCGTCAACTCGGACACGAACTCACGATTATCGAAAAGCTCAAGCTGGCCGGCTATTTCGGTATCGTATGGGATGTTGTGCGATTTTGCCGCGAACAGCGGATCATGGCGCAAGCGCGCGGTTCCGCCGCCAATAGCGCGGTCTGCTACGCGCTCGGAATCACCGCTATAG
>JBOHWM010000476.1:0-7821 GCA_050736555.1 Binataceae bacterium (SeqCode) | reverse complement strand
AAGATCAGCGACATCGTCAGCGGCAGGATGGTCGGGGGCAGGATGGTTGACGGCGAGATGGTCGGCGGCAAGCTTGTCAGCGAAGAATCCGTCCGCATGCGCGAACTCGTCAACGGCAAGACAATTTTTAACGACAAGGGAGAACAGACCGGCTTCGAAGACGGATACGTGCAAAAGGCGCAAAAGCTGCGCGAGCGCTACCACGCCCTGCAAAGCGAGCGCGCCGCCCCGCCGCGCCAAGAGGCGCAGCCGCAAAGGGCGCCCGAAAAGACCGCCGCCGCCGAACGCCAAGCGCCCACGCCAACCCCCAGAAGCCGCCAAACCGGCCCCGACAGGCTCAAGGAACTGATAGACGACATCAACGAACCGCAAAAGGAAAAGGACCCCGAGAAGCAGCAAGAGCTGGATCGAAAGCTCAAAAGGGACCGCGAACGATGATCCGTTCCGGTGTAGCCGAATTGCCAGTCGTTACGACCGGGCCGCCCGCAAACCGGTTCCGCCGCGCCCTGACCAGGCTGCTGGCCTTGGCAATCGTCGCGGCAGGACTTGCGCTCCCCGGCCGCCCCGCCTCCGCGCAACAAAGCCCCGCCGCGGCTCCAACCGGCAACGCCGCCGCTCAGTCCGCCCCGCCCACCGCCGCTTCGGGGGGCTTTCAGTCCCAGGGCATCAAGGCGACCATCACCAGCGTTTCCTTCTCCTCCCCACGAACCATCGTCTTTCAATTCGTCATCCAGAACACAAGGCCGAGCGGCGTCTATCTCGCGCTGGTCAGCGGCTATGGCGGGAGCGCCGGCACGCTCATGGCCACCAACGGCGCCATTTATCAGATGGACCCGCTCAGAATTTCCGGAATGCCGCCCTGCGCGTTGGGACTCTCCACCACCGACGCCAACGTCAAACCCTGCCTTGAGAAATCCGACGAGCACACCATGACCATGATCGATTCCGGCCAATCCGGCATCCTCGGCATTGCCTACGACATCCGCGGCGGCACTCCCGCCGCCCCGACCGACACCGTCAATTTCGCGCTGAAATTCATCGTCCGCGCCGCTCCCGGCCAGGGCGACACGTTGAGCGCGGCCGCAAGCGGCGCCGCCGGTCCCCCCAGCGTCGTTACCATTAGCTTTCCCCTGATACCGCTCGCCAGCCACTGACACCCCTTAACTAAGGTGATTATGTTGCAATTAACCCACAGGATCGATATTGTTGAGGCAACGTGACAGGCCGGGACGAGTCGTTTTGTGTGAAATATTACAGCCTTATGGAGCGGTGTATCGCTATGATATCGTTGTAATGGGTTATGTGCTATGTTCCGCTCGCTGTGAACATGGCGACGGGATTTGAAGATGCGAGTAGCAGGGCGGATCATTACGAACGGCATGGCGCTGAGTTCGGAGCGATTTCGGAACATGAATATGAGCGAGCAGCATGTGATTTTTTAAATGGCCCACTCGCGGCGGCGGCAATTCTGCGGTGTGTGCGACAAGGAAATGGCGATATTATTCGATACGATACGCACAGCCAAGCTTTCGCTGTAATGCGATCCGACGGGATTGTTAAGACTTTTTATAAGCCTCAGGTTAGTTGGCATAAATTTAGCTCTAATCTGGCGTACTTTCAGGCGGAGTGCAAAAAATGAAAAATTACTGCCCAGTATGCGGCTATGATTCCCTCACTAAACCGCCAGTTGACTACAATATTTGCCCATGCTGCGGGACAGAGTTCGGATATGATGACATCGCTCATTCTTGGGATGAGTTGAGAACATTGTGGCTATCGGGAGGCGCGCGCTGGTTCAGCAAGCATACACCAGCTCCCGCGGAATGGAACGTTCTAAATCAGGTAGCACAGTTGAACGCGCAACATATGCAGACAGTTGCCGGAACTACCAATCGAGATGTTACCTTCCCAACGCTGTACTTTGAAATATCACAAGTAGTTCAGGAACCCGTCCGCGATTCGGCGACAACTGAAATAAAGAAGATCGATAAAGTCGCGGCCTGATCATTTACAATGCCAAATTTATTGCTATTCGCTCCCTGTGAAAAGGTATTAGTTGACCAGCGAAGCAATAGCGTGTCTCTCATATCGCTATTGCAGGAGGTGCATTATAAGGTTCCTCCTGGACCGATGCCGCCAAACTATGGGTTGCCCATATCGTGGGCGGTTCTAAGTATTTGGCAAGAAGAGACGGTCGATAGCGGCATTCAATTTGAACAAAGGTTCCTCTTGGAGAACGCGGCTGGCGTTCCTCTTATCGAGAACGTGGCACAGTGGCAATTCACCGCTGCGAACCATAGGATCGTTGCGAACGTAATGGGATTGCCAATATCACGCAGACTAAATCTGCATCTGTTCTATCGCATAGGAGGCGCACTCGACTGGATTCGTAAGGCTACTTACCCGATCCAGATGATTCAGGACGTTCTTTAGCCTGACGGGGTTTGCTCACGACCTTATCGAGCGCCGCATCGAATATCTTCATATCTTCATCGCTAACATTCTCAAGGCGTTTTCTTAGCTCCTCGTCTTCGACGCGCTGCTCTGCGCTTGGGACGTACTTTTTTCGAGCCGTATGCTTTATGGAAGCCACCCCGATATTTTAGCGCTTCCAGATCGGCGCGGCTACTTACTGCACGTCGTAATCAAATCGGCGAACATATCGGGGTTTTTTCGGTTGTTGAAGCGCCACGAAAATTCGTTCAGGTAAAGCGGCAGATAATCCTTGGAAACCTTATGGTACGAGCCGACAATCCCGCGCTTAAACAGGCTCCAAAAGCCTTCGATGGTGTTAGTGTGAGTGGTACCAACCACGTACTCGCCCGCGCCGTGCCGGACTACGCGATGGTTCATGTCGCGACCCAACAACCGATAGCCGGTGTGTTCGTCAGTGGCGAGCAAGCGGACGTTCTTAGAGACGGTTTCGCGGACAAAACCATCCAGTGTCGCAGTATCGGTGGTCTGAACGACCTTGGCGACCACCATTCCCTTGCGTGCGATAGCGCCGATGACGGCGATCTTGCCGGCTCCGCCAGTGCCGATATGCTTGCGTTGGCTAGCATGTTTGTTGCGCTCTTTTCCACCAATGAAAGTCTCATCAACCTCAACGTCGCCTTCCAACAAAGGGAGAACATCCCCCTTCATCGCGGCGCGCCAGCGCATACACATGAACCAGCTTGTCCGGTAGTCGTGGCCAGAATCTTCGCCGAACATTACACGATGGACCTGCAAGGCGCTGATTCCCTTTTTCGCGGTCAGAATCAGGAACGCAACCTTGAACCAGTGCTTCAACGGAATCTTGGTATCCTGAAAGATGGTGTGCGTAATGACGCTGAATTTGTAACCGTTGCGTCCCCCGCAATCGTCGTTCCGGCAACGCCACTGGAAAGGTTTGTTGAGTGCGTAAACCTTTTCCTTGCGATTACAGCGCGGACAGCGCACGCCATCCGGCCAGCGGTGAACGGCTAGATATGCCTTACACGCTTCGTCATCAGGAAAGCGCCGATCAAAGGTAGTAATGGTGTCCATGTCTCAAAGATACACGGAATCGGCTCGTGGGTCAATACCAACATAATCACCTTAACTAAGGTCCCGCCGCCTTCGTAAAGCGGTCGAGAATCGCATCGACGCACGCGAGCAACGCCTGCGCCTGCACCGCGCCCTCGTCGCGCGTTTTCGCCGTCTCGGCGACCTCGCCGGAAAACAACGCGCTACCGC
Source organism: Binataceae bacterium (SeqCode) (assembly GCA_050736555.1). GTDB lineage: Bacteria > Desulfobacterota > Binatia > Binatales > Binataceae > JBOHWJ01. The sequence goes on along the minus strand of JBOHWM010000476.1, from coordinate 4,104 downwards.
CCGCCGCCCACAAAGCCCGAACCCCAACGCGCGCCGTGGACACCCATTGCAGGAATCCGCCGCTCAGATCCTGCTGCGGCTCGTCGACGCCTTCGACCGTGATCTCCGCGACCAGCGCCGCGTCCCTTCGATCCCCCGCCACCTGAAACCCCGCCCGCCGCAACGCCCCGCTCAAGGCGTCCACGACCTCGCTTGTGTCCGCCGACTTGTCCGCGGCGGCCACGAAGATCCAGATCCGGTCCTTAGTGGCGGCGGTCAGTCCGAGCTTGGGGCCGTCCAGGACAAGTTCCGCCCGCGACACCGCCTCCCACGCCTGGTTGTCCGCGCCGTCGAAGCGTGACCGGTCGAACGGCGTCACCGCCGTGAACGCGCTCGAGACCACATCGCCTCCGGCAACTCCCCGCTGTCGCCAGACGCCCTCGGCCTTCAGCAAGCCCGCCAATCTCGCGTCGCTCGCGGCGACCGCTTCGGCGTCCGCGCGCGCCTTGCTCAACAGAACCCGCCGGTCCCCGCCGAGACTGCCGGGCGGCGTATCCTTGAGAAATTCATACGGCATAACGACGGCCTCGTACTCCGAGGCCGAGCCTCCCCGATCGACTGCCGTCACGGACTGGCGCAACATGGTCCACGCCAAACCCGCCGCCGCCGCGCGGGCGCGACTCAGCGCCTGTCTCTGTTGCGCCGTGGCCACTCCCTCGTCGAAGGGCGTCACGGCTGCGACCGAAGCGACCAGCTCCTTCTCGCTCTCGGGCGTGCGCGCGTTTTCGGCTGCGGCGACCAGATCCGGAAGCCTCGACAGTTTCGCGCGGCTGCGCGCCACCGCTCGATCCGCCGCCTCGGCAGCGGCCAGCGTCCGCTCGCGCGAACCGGAAGACGACCGGACGCGATCCAGGCCGGTCGTTCCCTTCAGCGCATCGACCGCTCCAAGCGCATCCGCCGGACTGCGGCTCCGTTCGAACGCGGCCGTTTGCCGCGCCAGCCACGCCAGACGCCGGTCGCTCGCGGCCACCGCCGCGACATACCCTTTGGCCTTGCCGACAAACTCCTGCTCTTCCGCGAAGCGTTTCCGGGAGCGGTCGAACTCGTTCAGCGCCGCGAAGGCGTCAGCCGCCGCCTCGACGGATGCCGGGTTGGTCCCGGCGGCGGTCGCGGCCTGCTCCAGCACCGCAAAGCGCGTATCGCTGTCGGCCAGCTTGTCCCGGCACGATTCTCCCTCCGTCACCGCCTCGTCCCATCGCTGGCGCTCGCCGCGACGCGCGAGATCGCCGGTCGTGAGATCCGTGAGCGCCGCAGCACATTGCTCGCACCTCTCGCCCTCCGCCAGGCGCCGCGCCCCCGCGCAGGCGGAGACGTACGCGGCGAACCGCGCATCGCTCTGCGGGACGCCGACCGCCAGATAGCCGAGACGAACCGCCCACGCTACGGCGAATAGCGCCGCCGCTAGAACCGAGGCCCGCCACCAGGGCGCGGCCCGCCACAAATGTCTCGCCGAATCCTCAAGGCTGATGCCCATGGGAATCTGCGCCGCTCCAAATTACCGTTGCCGTAGCACGTTCGCATCTGCGCGCGCCACGATGCGCGTTTCCATTGTGCGTTCTTCCGCACCATGACACAGTATGCCCAGGGGTCGGCTACGGCCATGGACGCCAGGGCTTTCGTGCAATGGACCGTGCGCTTGGCAGTGGCGCTGCTCGTCATCGCCGCAGGTCTTTATCTGTCCCCCTGGCTCGGAGCCGCCTCCCTACCGCTGGCCCTGCTGTTCGGGCTGACCGTCCTTGTCGGCATTCTCTATGCCGGCGAAGCACTGCCTTGGATCGACCGCCTCGATTCCGTCGGCCGTTTTCTCCGCGCCTACGCGCCGCCGCTCACCCCCGCCGAAAAGCAACAGCTCAGGCAACGCGAGGCGGCAAAACAGGAGCGCCTGCTCTGGGAGCAAGCCCGCTACGACGAGGCCGTCGCGCAGGCGCAAAAAGCGGGGCAATTTTTCTCGCCGCCGCCCCGTTGGGAACCGCCCCCTCCCACTCTAACTCCCCAACCTCGGCGCCAGCCGCCTAAGCCCGCGCCCGGCCCGGCAACGCCAATCCCGAAGCTCGAAGACCTCGTCGGCCTCGCCGAGGTCAAAAAGGCAGTGCTCAAATGCAAAGCCACACTCAAATACGAGACCGACAGGTACAAAGATCAAGTCAAACGGGATCCCGCCAACGCCCGCCCTCCCGACCCCCGCGCGCTCAATTTCGTATTCACCGGCAAGCCCGGAACCGGAAAAACCACCGTCGCCCGAATCCTCGGACAAATCTTCCGCGAACTCGGTTACCTGACAAACGACACTGTCATCGAAGTCTCCAGAGCAACCCTCGTCGGCCGATTCCAGGGCGACACCGAAGCAAATACGCTTCAATCTTTACAAAGCGCCCTCGGCGGAACCTTCTTCCTCGATGAGGCCTACGAGCTCGCGCCACCTGTGCGCGGCAATACCGACATCGGCACCCACGCGATCGGCACTCTCATGAAATTCATGGAGGACAACAAAGGAAAGCTCCTCATCATCATCGCCGGCTACGAAGACAAAATGAAACTATTCTTCCGCTCGAACGCAGGCCTTGCCAGGCGATTCACCAACTTCATCCACTTCCCCGACTATACCCCGGAGGAAGCCCGGCAAATTTTTATCAACCTCCTCGCCGAAAACCACTTCACGCTCACTCCCGAAGCAACCCAAATTCTTCCATCCGTCTTCACAAGGCTGGTCGCCGCCCCCGAATGGGCAAACGCCGGCGACGTTGGAAACCTTTACCTGTCCACCAAAGACGCCAAAGCGCTCCGGCACGATCTCCACCCCGACCAAGACCTCAACTCCATAATTCCCGAAGACATCGAATCAGCTCTGGCGGAACGCGTAAAAGGCAAAAAGGCGGCGGCAAGCAGTTCTAAAGACTCTCACGAGTCCCAATAACAACCCGCCCGCGCCCTGCGCTCCGCACCGCTGCATCGCGCGCGTCTGCTCAATCGACGGCGCTTCGAACTATCGCGGCTCCAGGTCGCCGAGCGTTTGCCCGCAGCAGCGCATCGGAACGCGCACCCTGTCCCTGATCACGACATTGCCCGCCACCACCTCGTCCCCGCGGACGCGGCCATTGCCATAAACCCAAGCATCGCCCCCCACCCAGCTTCGTCCGTTGTGCGATAAATTTTGTTCTCCCTCAATACGCCCGCCGATATCGCCCTTGCGCACATCTCCGAAATCCCGCAGCGCCCGAACCAGATACAGTTCGCGCGAACCCAGCCTGACGGCGCCTGCCGTCAGCAATTCGTATTTTTTCATTTCGCTGATTCCTTAAAGAGACAAACCGCGCATCGGGCGGGGACGCCGAACCATGCAGACGAGAGTCACCGGCACTGCCGTAACGATCTCTTCCTCGTCATCCCGGATTGCATACATGTTGACCCAAGAACCAAAAGCCCCACCGACCGTACCAACCAACAATCTCAACTCCATCGACCACCCCAACACATAGTTACCAAAATCAAAACCAACGCTTATTACACATACGGACCAAATCTTAAAAAATCGTTAAGTTAGCAAAATAAATTTTCTGCTGCTCCCCGCCATCGTTCGCAGTCGGGACCGGCAACCCGAACGCCCCTTCGGATCATCCGATTTCAGCGTTCTTCTCCGTGCTTCACGTTTTTGCTTCAAGAGCAAGTCCACCCCTAACTCTGCAGAGACCGCCCGCTCGGCTTGGGCAGCGCCTCGGCCCTTGTGGGCTCCGGCGGCGCGGCGCTCTTTCCCTGCATCTCGGCCCTCTTCGCGGCCAGAATCTCGGCAACGCGCTCGTCAATATCCACAACCCTGCACCCGTTCTTGACCCAGTCAACCAGGGCGGCCATTTCGTTCCGCGACCGCTCGGTCTTCATGGCTCTGCCAGCCTTCTGCAACACAGCCACCAAAGAATCCCGCCACACTAAATCAATCCGGGCATGAGCGAAGGCCGCGCCCGCGCCCAACGCTTTTCGCCGCGTGTCCTTTTTCCCCTCCTCTTCCCTGATTTGCGCCCGCAAGGCAGCTTCCTGATTGACGGCCTGCTCCTTCTCAATCGTTATTTC
>JBOHWM010000475.1:0-1988 GCA_050736555.1 Binataceae bacterium (SeqCode) | reverse complement strand
ATTGTGACTGGGGGCAATTGGAATAAAATCGAGACGCAACCCTAAGACTTGACTAACATCGATCTCGTCATGAAGGAAGCTGTCAATCTGCACGAAGCCAAGATGCATTTTTCCAGGGTCGTTTGAGCCGACACCATATCGAGGCTCCGCTCTGGGGCGCACAGGCATGCTTGTGGACTCACGCCTTGCCGGGTGCTTGCGGTACGCGGTGGCCGCGTCAACGATATTGCCAGGCAAAACTGCACTTCGATGTCATCTTCCCGGGAAATAATAAGCTCGTCGCGTGCCGCTGATCGGATCGATGTCGCGCGCGCCTGGCTGGCGACACTTGCGCCCGGCGATGAGGTGCTGGTGATCGCGGCCAATACCGAGGCCGCCGATGATCTGGTTCGCGCGCACGGCGCGGCGCGCGGTGCGCTGTTTGGCGTTCACCGGATGACCTTGAATCGGGTGATTGGGCTGCTCGCCGCCGAACGCATGGCGGGCGGTGGCTTCGCCCCGGCCGCCGGGCTCGCTTCCGAGGCCGTGGCAACGCGCACGGTGTTTCGCCTAAGGGATGCGGCGGAGGTGGCATGGTTTGGGCCAGTGCTCGACCTGCCAGGGTTTCCCGCCGCGCTGGCGCGCACGCTTTCCGAACTGCGGCTGAACGCGGTCGACGCCGCCGCTTTGGAAACGATTCAGAATCCGGGCGTGGCGCTGGCCATGATGCTGCGGAGATTCGAGCAGGAATTAGCCGAAGCTGGTTTGGTTGACCGCGCCGGTATGATTCGTATGGCTATCGGGGCTCTGACTGATCCGGCTTGCCCCCTGGCTGGACTTCCCACGCTTCTGCTCGACGTGCCACTCGAAAACGTTTGTGAACGCGAATTGATCAGCGCGCTTGCCCAACGCGTCCCGGCGGTGCTGGCCACGATTCCGACCGGCGACGAGCGTACGACGACGTTTATTCAAGCTGCGCTGGGGGTCATGGCTCGCTCAGCCGCAAGCGGTGCGAATTTGGGCGTTGAGGATTCGTTGCATTCGCTGCAGAGCTGCCTGTTCGCCGACGTGACGCCGTTGGAACGGCCACTCGACGATTCGGTAACTCTATTTTCGGCCGCGGGTGAGATGCAGGAATGCGTTGAGATCGCGCGGCGGATTCATGCCGAGGCGGCAGGCGGAACGCCGTTTGACCGGATCGCGGTACTATTGCACGAGCCGCTGCGCTACGCACCCTATCTCGAAGAGGCCTTCGAGCGTGCGTCGATACCAGTTTATTTCGCGCGCGGTGCGGCGCATCCGGAACCGGGCGGGCGCGCTCTACTGATTTTATTGGCATGTGCGGCGGAAAACTTGTCCGCGCACCGCTTCGCGCAATTTTTATCGCTCGGCACACTGGCGCAACGGCGCGCATCGGCGGCTTCCAGCATGCCGGAAACGTCCCGGACCGCTGATGCCGCGAACGTTTCGCGCTTCGTGCCACCTGACGACGAACTGGTCGCGCTTCCTTTAGGACTTGACCGCGACACGCCCACTCTGGAAGCGGACTGCGATCCGATCCCGACGGTTGAGCCCGGCGCACGTGCGCCGTGGCGATGGGAGCGGCTGTTGGTTGATGCCGCCGTGATCGGCGGCCGCGACCGATGGGAAAGGCGGCTGATCGGCCTGGAAGCGGAATTGAAACTCCGGCGTGCCGCTGTCGGTGGCGACGAAGCGCGCACCGCGTCACTCGATCGCCAGGCGACCGACCTCGCACATTTGCGCGAGATCGCGATGCCGATTATTGACGCGCTGGGCCGTCTGCCAAAATCCGCAAGCTGGGCGCAATGGCTTGCGCATCTGCGAACGCTCGCCGATCTAGCGGTGCGAGACAACGCTGAAATAATGACGGTGCTCGCCGCGATCGATCCGATGGGGCCGGTCGGACCGGTGACACTCGATGAAGTGCGGATCACGCTCGACGAACGACTGGGCCGCTTGGAACGGCGCGCTATGCGCGATCGCTACGG
>JBOHWM010000474.1:0-6014 GCA_050736555.1 Binataceae bacterium (SeqCode) | reverse complement strand
ACATAGATCGCGTCAATCTGATGGGCGAAGTGGCGAAGACCATCAGGCCGGCGCCGATCCTGACGGCGGTGCGCAACGTCGCGGCGCTGACTGCGCTGGCGTTGCCGATGGTGGTCGCGCCGGCGATGGCAATGCCGGCGATCGCGGGCGGTGCGGCAATGGCCTCACGTGGCTCAAGCGCGCCGATTGCGATTACCGTCAATTACACGGTCAACCATGCGGCCGACGCGGCGGCTGGTGACGGCTTTGAGCGCGCCGCCGAAATGCACGCGCATCGGCTGGTTGAGATCATCAATCGCGAACTCGCCAAACGCGCCAGGACGGAATTTTAAAGGAAATGGGGTGGCGTCCCGTGTGGCCCGCAAAACCAGTTCAAGCAGCCCACCTCGTGCCGCCCTTGAGCGCTTCGAACAGGCTGGCGTCTATCTTCCAGAAAGGCGGGACGGTAGCCGACGCGGGCTTTTGGAGCTCCAGCATCAATCGCCGGATTGCGCGGAAATTCACCGGTTATGCGGGGGTGCTGTTCGAGGTTCATGCCAGCTCCGGGCGGTTCATCGGTCCCGCTTCGGAATACTTGCGTGAGCGTGAGGTCCTATTTGCGCCTGGAGTTGGCTTTAGGGTACGATCTGTCAAACGGCGAGGGCGAGTTCTTTATGTCGTTATCGACGAAGTTGAAGGCGCAAAATAAGCGCGGTGCGCGAGAACCCATACATCGCGACCCGAATGACGGTGCGCTTCGGCCGGTCGAGGAACTGCCACCACTCTCCGAAGAAGACGCCGCTTGGTTGCGCTCCCGGGGAATACATATCCCGCCGGGGCGCCGTATCCATAAGCCCTCCTAATACTTCACGCTCCACGTGTAGCCGCCGTCCACGGTGGCTTTATGAGCCCTTCAAATGGCCGCTGAACCCCGCGTTTTCGCCCCCTTGAGAGGGGGATCAAAGGATCAAACCAAGTTGCTGAGGGGGATCAAACCAACTCGCTGGCTACACCCATTTCGAGGCTGCAAGTCCTACCGCAAAGCGGAATGCCCGTGCTATCCTGATTTCTAGTGGAACTGCCAATCATATTGCTGCCCGGAGAGGATGGTTACTTGGTCGCCGAGTGCCCCGTGATATCAGGCTGTATCAGTCAGGGAAAAACCCGCGACGAGGCGTTGCGGAACATTCGAGAAGCGATCGAACTTTGTTTGGAGAACCGCCTCAGCGAAGGCTGGCAGTTGCCGGAAGGCTATGAGATTGTTCAACTCTCCGTCGACGCATAGAAAAAATGTTTGTCACCGGGAGACGCTTGAGACTCCCAAGCCACGATCCATCAATCGCCGAGGGCAGGTCATGCCTGTCCTGCGAAGCATACCTCACATCTGACTACACCCTCACGAGTCAACACATAGCACACATGTAATACCCCCTAGTCCGCCCGGTCTCCCGGGGGTATTTGCGCGTGATGTTTGCTGGCCTTATTGTTGAGGCATGGCAAGCGCACAGACCTTTAAGGGCTCGGGGGTTGATTTAGGCAAGCTGGAGCACCGCTGGGGGAAAGTCCCTGATTGACGCTGGTTGGGTAGCCTTCCCATCGGTTTTTCTGCAGCGCCAGCAAGCATTGGGACTTGACTCACTGGACGTCAACATTCTGTTGCAACTGGCGGATCATTGGTGGGAACGCGACAATCTTCCGTTCCCATCAAAGAAAACGCTGGCAGATCGCATCGGAGTTAAGCCACGGACCATTCAGCGACACATCGCACGTATGGAGACTGCCGGTTTCGTCAAACGAATCGAGCGCCATCATCGTAACGGCGGCAACAAAACCAACCGCTACAGCTTTGATGGCCTCATCAAGGAGGCCGAGCCCTTCGCGCAGGAGGCACTGAAGGAGCGCGAGAGGCGGAAGCACGAGAAGCCGGCGCGCGACACGAGGAAGGGGCGCCACCTACGGGCTGTTTGACGGGAGCGCTGAGATGTCTCTACCACTTGCGATAATTTCCGGAGACGACTGCGTTCGCGCGTTGCTAAAGTTGGGGTATCGCGACGCCCGGCAGAAGGGAAGCCACGTGCGACTGGTCTGTGAAGGCCGAAATTCGGTGACAGTCCCGCCCCACAATACGCTCGACCGGGGTACCTTGCGAAGCATAATCCGGACAGTGGACATCAGCGTCGAGGAGTTCATGAAACTACTTCAATAGCGAGACGAGGTACGTCGCATGAGCGTCGAACGCATTCTGCGGGAAAGTGCTCTCGAATGGCACGGCGTCAGGGGGCAGTACGATACCCGTGTCGAGGTAAGTGAGCGCTTACGCCGCCTGCTCAACGACAATCGGCCTATCGACTTTGTGCGTGTTGCCTCGGCATCTCCGATCCAAACGGGAATTACAGCGCACGCGAACGCGGGTTGGGCCCGAGAATACTCGGGGAAAATCCGGACGCAACAGAGAGGATCATCAACCTGGCTCGTGAATTCCGTGAGCTTCGGTCGGGCGAAGATGTCGACGAAGCACTCGATCGGGCGGCCACCGCCAACGTCGGCATCGCCGTGGGTTCCGAGATGACCTGTTTGATGAATCCGACCGCGCGCTGGATCACGAATCGTCGCACGGTCTGGGTATACTACCTATTGAGAAACGACGGCAATTATCGATCGGCGAACGAGGCGACGAAGATTTCGGCGGAACAAGGCTGGTCGGGATTCCACTTGGAGGTTCGCCAGACTCTTCTCAATCTGGCAGCGGCGGGCGACATCGTGGCGAGAGGCTACGGCGTTACGCCCGGGGAATTAACATATTTGTGGGCCGACGCGATTGCGAACGAAATGTATGAGCGTTACTACAACTAGAAGAACGGAGAAATTTGCTCAATGCCGAACTCCACCACGAGTTGCCCATGCGGCCTACCGTTTTCCGGTGGGCCTGATGGGCAACGATTAACTTCGCGCCTGGTTGCCAACCTACCTGGTTTTTGGCAACCCATGGTGGTCCCGCACCCTTGAGCTTATGGATCCGCGCCACCGCCCCCTTTTCGTTGACGCTCGTCTCACGGGCGATATGTGCGTCTACTGCGGCGCCTATAGCCCCGACACACGCGATCACGTCCCGTCTAAGGTCCTGCTCGACGAGCCATACCCAGAGGCACTATCGGTCGTCGCTGCATGTACAGCATGCAATTCGTCCTTCTCGCTGGGCGAGCAATACTTAGCCTGCCTCATCGAGTGTGTTGTACGCGGCACCGTTCAAACGGACAGTCTGCAACGTGCGAAAGTCAAGCGTATTTTGTGCGAAAATCCCAGCTTGCAAAAGCTGATCGAAAGATGCCAGAAGGCGGTCGGCACCGATCTGATTTGGTGCCCGGATCTGGATCGGGTTCGGAATGTTGTCTTGAAACTTGCGCGGGGGCACACTGCCTACGGGCTCTACCCGCAACTCGAAGACACCTGCACGTTTATGCCTACCTGCAAATCTCTCTGAAGAACACCGCAGGTCTCGCACCTGGTGAGCGCGTCCGATGATTTCGAGAAGATCGCCCCGCAGCGGAAGCGGACGGCCGTCTTTATTCTTGCTGATCTCGGGACGAAGGCAAAGCTCGCGGCCGGGAAGATCAACGTCGCGCCATTCGAGCGCCGCATTTCGCTCACGAGCCATCTCGAAAGGTAAAGAAAGGTAATAGCGTCCTTCAGGTACGTCGGGAGTCCATCCCGCAGCGCTAGAAAGCCGCCGTGATCCAGAAAGCCGCGACGCGAGTTATTCTCTTCGAGCAACGGGATGTATGGAGCCGATCCGAGCTTGCCAGCGCGAGTTGCGAGCGTGAACGCTCGCTTCAAAGCAGCGAGCTCGCGGTTGATGCTTCCGTTCGCGGCGCCCTCTTTTTGCCGCTCGCGCACGTACTTGGCGACCCGGTCAACCGCGACAACAGTACGCGATCCAGTAGACCGAGCCGCGCTTGAAAATGCGGCCCATCCCTCTCATCGATTTCCGCTCTTTCGGTTCCAATCCGTTCAAACGTCCTGGGTCTGGCAATTCGATCTGAGCACACGTACCTTTGCGCCCGCCGGATAGCGGCCAATCGCCGCATCTCTCGCGAGCGTGTCGCGCACCGCCATTATAGATCAATGTTTGAGACGTTTTTTGCCGCTACCGCGCATCAATTAGGATTACATATGTAATAACTAACCAACCGCCTGACAGAGCATGAACAAGATCGGCCTACTCAGTACCATCAGATGGAGGAGTCGGCTGCGGACTGGCTTTTTTTTTCGCCCGGGTGGTTTGTGAGGGCATGCCGGGCAACGTGCCGGTTTTCTCGTACTTGTAGCCCTCGTAGCCGAGCGAACCCAGCATTAGCGCGGGACATCCCGTTAGGCCAAGCAACAGCATCGCGAGCATAACGATTATCAGCCACGTCCTCAGCATTGGCGATGCTTCTTCATACCGTACAGAAAACGCCCGAACTATACCGCGTTGGCCCCGCTTCGGTCCATGTGGGCCTATTGATTTCGCGTATAAGTTGCGGGGACAAAGTGAAATCGAGGTATGAGAACAGTGGATTTCGCGGCTAGCGCGATCTGATCCGCTACATCGAGCGCGATTGGCAGTGATCAACACGATGAGGACCGCGTGCTTCCGTACGCAAGCCTGAGGTTCACAGATGCGATCTCAAAAACTGCCGGTCAAAACGACGCCGTTGTCGAGCAGATAGGTTTCCGGCGTGGCGTACGGCACGCTGATTAGCTTCGCGCCCGCCGACGACGGCAGGCCATACTTGCCCAGCGAGTATAGCGTCATGGTGCCGCCGCTCGGGAGCGGTGGCACCGTGGGATTGCATTATCCGCCTCTACCTACAGTGCCACCGGCTTATCGGTAAATTCCTCGGCTGGAAAGACTTTGAGAATGCTGATGGAGTTAGCCTGGAGTGAAGGACCGGCAAACGAGCCGAGCGCGTTCAGCAATCCCGACGAAGTGACCCCATAGGCGAAATGATACCCGTCGTCAGATCGGTCCCGTAAGAGAGAACGGCGCCTGCCCTGGCGACGGTTGACTTCTTGCGGGCGCGCAAGCCCGTCGCGCGTCTCCACCTCGGACAGGCTGATCTCGCGGCTCGCGCGCGTTCGTTTTATCCATGGGCGCTTATCTATACATGACTGGGGTTACCCATTACGCGAAAAGCGTTATGATCTGATCATCCCCCAAGCTGGGCACGGTGCGAGCCGGATGTTGGAAGTGCTCGCCGCACTTCGCGAGGTTTCTCAGCTCCGCGCCTATGGCACCACACCGACGGGCAAAGAGGCTCGCCGGATCATCACTCAGCTCGGAAGCAGAAAACAGAGGAATTGAAACCGATGGCAGCAGCAGTTCCATCAATCGAGAAAGCGGCGGCTGGTGCGGCCGCCGAAGCACGAAATTTTTTACGTGGTGCTCCGAAGGGGCTCCTGATCAATGGCAGGTGGCTCGCGGCTAAATCAGGCGCGACTTTCGAAACTATCAACCCGGCCAACGAGGAAGTGCTGGCACTGGTAGCGGAAGGCGGCAAAGCCGATATCGACGACGCGGTAACCGCGGCGCGCAGTGCCTTTGAGAGCGGCAAATGGCCTTCGATGCGACCGCATCAGCGGGCGCGCTATCTCTTCGCGATTGCCGACCTGGTCGAAGCACACGGCGAGGAGCTGGCTCATCTTATAACGCTTGATAATGGCAAACCGATCACCGAATCGGTTGCGGAAGTGAGACGGACCGCTGACACCTTCCGCTACTACGCGGGATGGGCGACTAAGTTCTATGGTGAAACCAATCCGTCCGAGCCGGGTATTTTCAACTACACGTTGCGCGAGCCGGCCGGCGTCTGCGGACAGATTATTCCGTGGAACGGCCCGCTCTCGACGATTAGCTGGAAGGTGGCGCCGGCTCTCGCCTTCGGCAACACGCTGGTATTGAAGCCCGCCGAACAGACGCCGCTGCCAGCGCTCCGAATGGGCGAACTGATCTGCGCGGCGGGTGTGCCGGACGGGGTGGTCAACATCGTGACCGG
>JBOHWM010000473.1:0-2184 GCA_050736555.1 Binataceae bacterium (SeqCode) | reverse complement strand
ATCTTCTCGTTCTGGCTCGACGGCCCGGCGCCGCTCGCCGATCGCAAACGATGCGTGCGGTTGCTCGGACAGGAAGTGGTTCCGGCCCTGCGCGAAATCGCGAAGGAGCTGGAATTGACGAGCCCCTTCGAGGTCACCCCCGGCACCCGCAAACTGCCCTCTTCGGGCAATTACGAGCCGGTGGGGAATGCCACGATGCTGGAAGCCAGCGCGTAACGGTACGCCGCGGGCCGCACGAAAATCTTCGCGCCGGCCCGTGGCCCAAAAAATTCAAAGGCAATAATCATCTTTTCGACCGAAAGGGTCCGGCGTGATTTTAGTGATTCACGGAAGACGAGGCGCTAATGGTGCGCGATAACGCGTCGCGCCTCTACGGCATTGGATAGCCTTTCCTCACGACGTCAGTAAACTTGCAAGTCTTCCATTTGAACTTCATAGGAGGGTGAAAATTGAAAAAATCGGGCTGGCTTGTCGGAACCCTGACGGTGGCGATGCTCTGCGCGCTAGTATTGCCCGTTCGTGCCGCGGAGAACGCCAAAGCGGAGAAATCGAAAACACAGATCACGGATTTCGAACATAACTGTATCAAGGCGCAAACCACCAGCCAGGCAATGGCGTGTTTCGATCCCAACGACGTCGCCATCTATGACTTTGAGCCGCCGCTGGATTATTCCGGCAAAGCCGCGGTAAGCAAGGACCTGGCAAATTTTTTCGACAATGCCAAGGACATCAAGGGTCACTTCATGCAACTGCAGGTGGTCAGTGATGGCACCCTGGGTATCGCCAACAGCATCCAGCACTTCACCTGGACCGGCAAGGACGGCAAGCCGATGGCGGCGACGTTCCGCGTTACCGATTGCCTTCATAACGTTGACGGACATTGGAAGATCTTCCATTCGCACGTGTCTGTGCCGGTTGATCCCGCTACCGGCAAGGCGGTGATGGACGCCAAAATGTGACTGAGTCAGCGCGGAATCAAACCCAAAGATAGGGTTTGAGAGCGGCCGCCCGTCTTGCCAAGTATCGCAAGCCTCCGCGGTAGTTGCGGGGCGGGGCGAACAGCGGCTAGGATGTTGGCTTCCTGGCCGCCAACAAGCTGCGTTCAGGTTGTTCAGGAGGGGCAAGCGATGGCGTATCCGTTTAAGACGATTCTCACGCCGATGCAGTTTGACGACCCCGAGCTGATCGCTTTCCGGGTTGCCAAGCAACTCACCGAGGAGCACAAAGCGACGCTTTGCCTGCTCCATATCGTACCCATCCTACCAGCGATCGGTGAGCCGCATGTGGCCGCCACCGCGCACGAGCGGGAAGAAGACCGCGCCAAGGCGCGACTTCAGGAACTCGCCGACCAGCATCTTAAGGGTGTGAATTACCAGATTCTGACGCGCGTCGCGGGACCCTCCGATACCGCCGCAGCGGTGCTGGAGGCCGCGCGTGAAATTAACGCCGATCTGATCGTCATGAAGACGCATGGCCGCCGCGGCATTTCTCACCTGTTCCTGGGCAGTGTGGCCGAGAAGGTGGTGCGCGAAGCGCCATGCGCGGTGATAACGTTGACGACCGCAGCCAAGCAACGATTCACCGATTAGCATGCACCGATGTGCCCGTGGGCGGCATTACGACTGGTAGACAAACGCACCGAGATGTTCGCGCGTTTCTCAACCGTCGCGAAGCGATAGGTCATTTTCGCCAAGCCGATCCAGATTACGGCGCGCGTTGAAAAGCGGTTGCGGTTTTGCGCGAGCTTAAGCCGATAACCCAGTTGGTTGAACCAGCCGCCTTACCTGCGCAAGACGAAAATCTGATGAAACTGATTGTCGACCGGCAGCGCGCCAAACCGTGTGAAGCCGGCTTCCCGCGCTAATTCGTGTGCCAGACGCGAGCCGATTACCGAGCCCAGCCCCTCACCGCCGCTCGCCAGCGACACGGTCATGCAATGCATTGTGCTGGCGCCGTACATTGAACGTCCCCAGCTACTGAGATTGTCTTCGAGCAGGTCCGCGGCCTTGGCTTCCGACCATAGCATCGCGCCGTCCGGCTTGAGTGCGTTATGGATGGCACGCAAGGCGCCGCGCGGATTCGCCATGTCGTGGATGCAGTTGAAGGCCATCACCAGATCGAAATGGTCACGTTCGGGGATGGCTTCGGCCGCGACCTGCTCGCAGCGCACACGATTCGCAATAC
>JBOHWM010000472.1:0-3119 GCA_050736555.1 Binataceae bacterium (SeqCode) | reverse complement strand
CGGCCGCCACGGTGATGCGTTCAGGCTCCTCGGCGGGGGCGGACGTTTCGCTACCGGTTACGCTTGGCACGTAGCATTCGCGGCAATTCGGCAGCACCGTCTCGTAGTTTTGGAAGAGAAACGCATTTTCACGTATCCGCAACTCCCGCACGATCGGCTCGATCCGTTGCCATACCGCGATCGCAAAGCCGCCGACGGTGGGCAGGATATCGTCCTGCCGGATGAGGCCGTTGCGAATCAGATTGCCGACCCGATCATAAAAACCGCCCACGCGATGAAGCGCGCGCTCGGCGCGTTCGCCGCGTCCGCCCCTGACAAATTCCTCCCAATTCGTGCATGACAGTTTATGCAAAATGAATAACTGGTCTTCCTGGAACTCGGGGCTCTGCCAGATTTCGAACAAATGCGAGGTGATCGTGAAGTAGCGGTCACGCGCCGCTTGGCGCAGTTGCACGACCACGAAGGCCGCGCTGGCGGCAACCGCGATGGCTGACACGATAGTCGCCAGAGCGGTATCCATTTCCCAATTCATGACGAGCGAAAGCTAACCACCATTGCCTGATTGCGCAAGACGACCCATTGGGCAAGCTGCTTGCGCGATTTTCGCGAGCGCCCTCTCTTTTCCGGAATGATCATGACGGATCGTCCCCGTACCAGCGTGCTAAGATACATGCTGTATTATTTGCTGTCTCGATCTGATTAGTTCGCGATGTTTTCAATGCCAAGGCAGGTGAAATCCCGCGATCACGCCAGTCCCGCTCCTTCCTTGGTTGCGGTGATGAGCCGGCCGGAGTTCTACCCGGAGCGGCCGTTGTCGGTCGAGATGCGCCAGACGCATCTGTCATACGTGTTTCTCGCGGGCGAGTACGTTTACAAGATCAAGAAAGCGGTGCGTTTTCCGTTCGTCGATTGCGGCAGTCTGGAAAAACGCCGCGCGCTTTGCCATGAGGAGGTGCGGCTGAATCGCCGGCTCGCGCCCGATACGTATCTGGCGGCGCTGCCGATTGTTCGGACCCGGGACGGGTTCGCACTCGGCGAAGCCGGCACCGCCAGCCTCGCTCCGGTTGAATTCGCGGTCAAAATGCGGCGCCTGCCCGATGATCGCATGCTTGAACGTCTGGTGCACAAAGGCGCCGCGAGCGTGGCCGATATGCATGCGATCGCACGACGGCTCGCGGCTTTTCACGCCAATGCGGCAGCCAACCTAGGAGTTAAATACGGTTCGCCGGCGGCGGTCTGGAAGATGGTCGCGGGAAATCTGGAGGAATGCGAGCGTTTCGCCGGTGAGACTTGCGAGGCGGCGGAGCTGGCGCTGCTTTTGAATCGTAATCGCGAGTTCGTCGCGGCTCATTGGAAAATGATGGCGCGGCGTGCAAAACAAGGCCGTGTCCGCGAGGGTCACGGCGACCTTCGTTGCGAGCATGTATGCCTGGTGGACGGCGCTATCCTGGTGTTCGACTGTGTTGAGTTCAGCGAAGCGCTGCGTTACTCAGACGTCGCCTGCGATATCGGTTTTCTGGCGATGGATCTCGACCGTTTGGGCGCGCCCGAATGGAGTCGCGAGATGGTTCGCGCCTATATCGAATCTTGTCACGACGGCGAGCTTTTTCGTCTCCTGCCGTTTTATAAATGTTACCGGGCGACAGTGCGCGCCAAGGTCGAGAGTATCCGCGCGCAGCAGAGCGAGGTGCCCGAGGAGGAGCGCGAGCAGGCGCGCGTAGCGGCGCGCCGATATTTCGCCCTCGCCCACGCTTACGCAAGCCGCGCGGGAAATAAATACGTATTGGCGATTTGCGGCTTGTCCGGCACCGGTAAATCGACGCTCGCGGCCGCGCTCTCGAATCGTCTGGCGCTCGCCGTGATCAGTTCTGATCGTATCCGCAAGACGCTGACAGGGTCAGAAACGCCGGAAGTTGGCGAATACGGACGCGGGTTATACAGCGAAGACTTCAATCGCCGCACCTACGATGAAATGATCGCGCAGGCGCGGCGCTGGCTGAGCGCCGGTGAGAGCGTCATTCTCGATGCCACCTTCAGGCACAAAGAAGAACGCGGCGCGGTGATGGAACTCGCCACAAATCTCGGCGCGCGTGTGCTGTTTGTCGAATGCCGCGCGGAAGAAGGCGAAATTATCCGGCGGCTGGACGAGCGTGAGCGCCGGGGCGGCGGCCTCTCGGATGCTAACGCGGCGATTTACCTGCGCCAGCGCCGCGATTTTGACCCGTTCGACGAACTCGCGCCGGATGCACACGTGCTGGCCGATACGAGCGACGAAATCGACGCGGCGGCGACCATCGTTGAGCGTGCACTCGAGTCGACGCGCTAAGAAACCTCCGCACAGGTGTCGTTCTTGTCATTCTGAGTGCAGCGAAGAATCTCGGATTATTTCGAGTTCCCAAGGGTTTTTTCTGGATTCTTCATTGATTTTAGGATGCGACCCGCAGACTCATCATTCCGAAACGCAGTTCGCAGACTCGCCTGCTCGTTCCGCTTCGCTCCACTAATGCGCTCGCTTTGCCTTCGTCTGCGCTGATGGCAGACTCCGTTCAGAATGACAAATGGGCTTGTGCGGAGGTTCCTTGGAGGAGCCGCAGGCGAAGCGATCACAGCGTCAGGATTATGAGTCCGCCAGCTGCGTTCAAAGGTGACAAACTGAGCCGAGTGACGCTTGTCACATATACTCCAAGGACGGGACGCCTCGAGATTGTAGGTGCGCACGACGCTTCAAACCGCACCGATCATGATTAGAATGAATATGGAGCGGATGGCATCGCGCGGACGTGAAAGGCATAGATGATAATCAGGATGCGCGGCGCTGGTGGAAAAAATCAGCTAGAATTGGTGGTGAGCGGTATACTGTGCGCCGCCGGGTGAACACAAATGAGGAGTATGCTCAAAACGACCGTCCTGCTGGCGGCATTGACCGCCATCATTCTGGTTATCGGCGGTGTGCTGGGAGGACGGGGCGGCCTGGTGGTCGCGTTCATCATCGCGATCATAATGAACTTCGTGAGCTACTGGTTCTCCGACAAGATCGTGTTGAAAGCTTACGGAGCGCAGCCGCTGGATGCCTCGAATGCGCCCGAGCTGTACAGTATTGTCAACGAGCTGGCCACGGC
>JBOHWM010000471.1:0-1594 GCA_050736555.1 Binataceae bacterium (SeqCode) | reverse complement strand
CCTTTGGGCAAGGGACATCATGCGTTTCGCGTAAGTGGCGCGGATTTCGCCGCCGCCGCGCAACGGCTTAATCAAGCGGGCGTCGAAACAGCCAAGCCAATCGACTGGGGTGATCATGATTGCATGTATTTTCTCGACCCCGACGGTAACCTGCTCGAATTGATCAATTATCGGGAAGCTAAATCAGCGTGATACGATCTCGTGACCTGAGGCGGGACGGTGCCCGGTTGAGTCCGCGTCTGGCAAGGAGAGCGTAATGAAATTCGGCCTGTTCTATCAGCTTCCCTGTGCTTCCGATCAATCCGAAGCGGCGCGTTATCAGGACACAATCGAGCAGATAATTCATGCTGATGAACTCGGATTCGACATCGCGTGGCTCGCCGAGCTGCACTTCTTCCGTCAATTCTCGATCATGCCCGGCCCGCTTTACCTGGCGGCCGCCATTGCGCAACGCACGCGCAAAATCCGTTTCGGCACGGCGGTAACGCTGTTGCCCTTCCATCATCCCTTGCGTGCGGCGGAAGAGGCTGCCGTGGTGGACATTCTGACCGGCGGCCGGCTCGATTACGGCGTCGGTCGCGGCACTATCGCGGTTCATTTCCAAGGCTACAATCTACCGCGTGAGGAAAGCCGTCCGCGCTTCGAGGAAGCGCTTGGAATAATCCTTAAGGCGTGGACGCTTGAGCGATTTTCTCACGAGGGCAAATATTTTTGTTTTCCCGAAATCGCAGTGGTGCCTAAACCACTACAGCGGCCTCATCCGCCGCTGCGGATTGCCGCCAATAGTGGCGAAACCGCCGAATTCGCCGGTCTTCATGGCTACGACGTTCTGGTAGCTTCGGCCATCAATCCGACACCGCGTCTCTATGATCATTTGCGCAAGTACCGCGATGCGTGCGCGCGCTCCGAACATCAGCAGGGTGACGCGGCGGCGGCGTTCTTCGTTTTTCCCGGCGCCGGCCGCGCTCAAGTTCGCGGGCAATACGAACCGTCGCTGATGCATTACTTCCACACTATCGGCGAACAGGCGCGTCTGGGCGATCGCAGCCAGTACGAAGGTTCGTATCGTTATCTGAAGGAAGTGCGCGAGCGCGCGATACGGATGACCTACGAAGAAGTCGAAAGCACGATGGCGATGTTCGGACGGCCCGACGAATGTATCGCGCGAATCGAAGAGGTTTATCGCAATACAGGCATCGGCCAACTCGTATGCTGGTTCAATCCAGGCGGCCTGATACCGCATCGCGACGTGCTGTCAGCGATGGAACTCTTCGCGGCCAAGGTGATACCGGCCGTACGCTCACTCGCGTAGCACTTATGCGAGGCGCTGGAAAAATTCGACTTGCGCAAAGTTCATTTCGGGCAGGTTCGCGCCGCCGTCCTTAGTTCACTGAAGTGTAAACGGCAACTCCGGCTAATGCTCTTCAATTGCGATTGAGGACACGGGCTTCGAGGGCAGCCAACCGTTCGCGAATTTCTGAGTTTTCTTCCAGCCGCTTGTTCGTATAGTCCAGTCGCGAGGTGAATTTCTCGTCGAGCGCATCGATGCGCGTAGTGAATTTCTCGTCGAGGGCATCGAAACGCGTAGTGAATT
>JBOHWM010000470.1:0-3120 GCA_050736555.1 Binataceae bacterium (SeqCode) | reverse complement strand
GGACCGTACCGCTCCAGCATGAGCTGGGCGAATTCGAGGACGGAGGTTTCGACGTCGACACCGATATTGATCGCTTCGCCGTCGGCGGCCGGATTGAGACCCGCCGCCACAGTCGCCGCAACCGCGTCGGTGACGTAAGTGAAACATCGGGTTTGCGCGCCGTCGCCGATGACCGTGAGGTCCGCGCCGCGCAACAACTGCCCCATAAAGATGGTGAAGAGCCGGCCCACATCAACCCGGTCAAGACGCGGACCGTAAACGTTGAAGAAGCGCACCACGGTCACCGGCAGCCCCAGCTTGTGATAGGCGAAACAGAAATGCTCGCCCACCGCCTTGGAGGTCGAATAGCACCAGCGATCAATCGTGGTCGCACCCAGAACGCGGTCATCGCCCTCGCTCCAGGGCACCTTGGGATTGCGTCCGTAGACTTCGGAAGTCGAGCTGAAAACGACACGCTTGCTGTATTTGTAAGCGGCCTTCAGAACGTTCTGCGTACCGTTTACGTTGACATTGAGGGTTTCATAAGGATCTCCCACGTAATGCTCTACGCCCACCACTGCCGCCAGATGGTAGACCAGGTCAACCTTCGCGATGAGCCCGTCGAGCAATTCGAGATTGAAAATAGTGTCGTGGACATAGTGAAAATTGGGCCGCTCCAAAAGATGGCGCACCTTTGCGATCGCGCCGGTATCGAGCACAAAAACCTCGTCACCGCGTGCGATAAACGCGTCGGAAAGATGTGAGCCCAAAAAGCCCGCGCCGCCCGTGATCAAAACCCGCATGTGACCTCCGCCTTAGCAGGGTGATTAGGCTATGAATATGCCAGTTCATTGTTCAACTGGTCTTAGCACTCTGCCTAAAAAAATGACTTTCTTTCCTCAATCTTCTCCTCCGATCTGTTCCGGGAGGGGATAGGAGAGGGGTGCAGGCTGTAATTTATCAACCGCCTGCTATTCGAGCCTTGCTCCGGTTTGCCAGCCGCTTAGCACTTGCGCCGCGGCGCCTTCGCCGCCACCTTCAAATTGCAGCCGCTCTATCCGCAGACTGCCCTCGCCCGCCGCGACTTCGACTTCGTCTCTTGCACCATTGCCATCGCCGAGGATCTCGCCGGGCGCACCACGCCAGCCGTCCTCATGTATGATGCGAGCGCGCCATACGAGCAGCTTGCGCCCGTTCGCAGAACAGAACGCGCCGGGGTACGGATGCGTGACCGCGCGCACCATGTTGAAGATACGGCGCGCCGGCCATTGCCAATCGATACGCCCGTCGCGCGGCCGCCGCCGTCCGACGTAGCATCCTTCGCTCAGGTCCTGCGGATGGTGCGGTGCCCCCCCAGCAACGATCAGCGGGTGAAATTCGCGGATCAATCCCGCTGCCAACGGCACCAGTTTGTGAAAGAGGCTGAGCGCGGTGTCCTCGTCATCGATCGCGATTGCGCGCTGGCCAACGATATCGCCCGCATCGGCGCGGCGCACCATATGATGCAAAGTCACGCCGGTTTCGCGCTCGCCATTGATCAGCACCCAGTTGACCGGCGCACGCCCACGATAACGCGGCAGCAAAGCGCCGTGCAGATTGAATGCGCCACGCGGCGCAAGTTTAAGCAGCTCGTCCGGCAACAGATGGCGATAATTGAATGAATAGACTATCGCCGGGCGCAGGCGCGCCACTTGATCGATCAACACACGGTCGATCGTTTCTGGGGCGTAGACCGGAATCGCGCGTGAACGCGCCAATTCCGCGCATGATTCCCACCAGATTTCCTCGCCGGGATCATCGCGATGGGTAACCAAAGCCGCGACCGGCACGCCCATTTCGAGCAACGTGGCGAGGCCGGCATGCCCCATGGCGTGATATGCGAAGAGCACGCATGGGACGTTGGCGACCGCCGCTTGGGCCGCCGCGGGGTCGCTGCAACTCATGTTCTTTTCCTCGCCACGGACGCCGCCAGGTCAACGCCGCGGCGGCGCTCCGCTGTCCCCCTCGGCTTCGTCGCCATAAATCGAACGCACGATATAGGTCGGCCGCCGCCGCACTTCAAGATAAATACGCCCGATATATTCACCGATGAGCCCAATGGCCAGAAACAGCAATCCGACCAGGAAAAACAGCACCGCGAACAATACCCACAGCGCGCCTTCCTGCTGCGGACCGTACACGATGCGGTGGGCGAACAGGATCAGCGCGAACAGCGCATCCATCAGGAAGATGCCAATCCCGGTCAGGCTGAGCGCCTGGATCGGCAGCATCGAAAAGCCGGTAATAAGGTTCAGGCTGAGATGGGCCAGACGTAGCAGATTGTATTTCGATTCGCCGCTAGCGCGTTGCGCATGTTCGACCGGTATTTCGGCGACGCGCTTGGCAAAAGAATTGGCCAACGCCGGCACGAACGCCGCTTTCTCGTCGCATTCGACCACCGTCTCGATAATGTGGCGGCGATACGCCCGCAGCATGCAACCATAATCATGCATCGGCACGCCGACGATCAGCGAGGTGACGCGATTGTGCATGCGGGAGGCGAAGCGTCGATAGGGAGGATCCTGACGATCCTCGCGCCATCCGCCGACCACGTCATTGCCGGCATCAATCGCCGCGACCAGTTTCGGGATTTCCTCGGGCGGATTCTGCAGGTCGGCGTCGAGCGTGACGACGATATCGCCGCGCGCTTGGCGAAACCCCGCCAAAAGCGCCGAATGTTGTCCGAAATTACGCGCCAGTTCGATCACGCGCACGCACGCGTCGTCCTGTGCCAACTCGCGTAGAATCTTCAACGAATCGTCATTGGAACCGTCGTCGACAAAGATGACCTCGTATTCGCGTTGCAAGCCCGTGATTACTGGCTTCAGCCGCTCCCATAGGGCGGGCAAATTTGCCGCCTCGTTAAATACCGGAATGACGATCGAAACTGATTGCCGTATGGTCGCGGCGCCGTGAAGGTGGGATATTTTGCCGGCCGTACTCAAAAATACTCCGCCGCTTGGCGATATGTCCTTCATAAAAGGCGCTCGCGGCTGGCCAGCATTCTGACAAACGCCCCAATCCAGTTAAAGATGACCCTCTTGCGGCATTTGGATGGCATCGTCATTAGGAACGCCCTCGCCGGGACCAGCGATGGTTGAC
>JBOHWM010000469.1:0-7126 GCA_050736555.1 Binataceae bacterium (SeqCode) | reverse complement strand
CCCCTACGCCACCCAAGCGGGTATCAAGCTTGGCGTCACCATTTTTCGTGCTTGCCGGCTTGAGCGGCCGAACTCCATCCACCAAATTTGCAACATCACTCATTGCCTGATGAGCTTCCCAGATTTCTTCGCAACCGGATTGGTTGCAGCGTTGAGGATTACGCCGGCTACCGCGCGATTGGCCGCCTGCAAGGCGGCATTCGCCGTCGCCAGTTCCCGGCGCTCGGTATGACCATAACGGACCACTAGCAAAATCGGATCGTCAGGCCGCGCCAACGAGAGCATGCGCGCGTCCAGGCGCGTTACTCCAAGGTCGATAACGGCGGCTTGATAATGGCCCAGCAGGTTTTCAAAAGTGCCAAGCAGCTCGTGCCGCTCTGAATCAGCCCCGCCCAGCGAACAACTCGCCAATTCCAGCCGCGGCCAGCCTGTAGCGCGCAGTTGTACGGCACCACCGAGCAGCATTTCCGGGCTCTTGCTGACCGGAGTGCCGAACATCCGATGGAGCGCTGGACTGCGCAAATGCGCGTCCACCAGGAGGGTGCGGAGCGCCAGGCGCTGACTTAAGTCCAGCGCCAACGAGGCCGCGATGGTCGAGGCGCCATCGCCGCGGCGGCAACCACTCACCAGCAGACGCATCGAATGCTCGACCACAGCCAACGGCGCCAGCCGTTCACTGAGGCGGCGAATTTCCTCGGCGCGCGCCGCCGCGCTTAACGCCATCGGCACCACCGGCAACGGCATCACCGCATTGGAGGTTTGCCGCGGCTGCGCGCCCGCCTCAGCTTCACGCTGCCGCTCCTCCGGCACAGGGTCAAACTCGCTGCGCGGTCTCAGATCCTCGGGCGACAGATGAGCTCTCGGTGTGGTCCGTCTGATCGCGTCATAGTACTTGCTCACGCGCTACTCCTGTGCTCTCGGCGCGTTAGGAGGTAGATGAATGATCTCGCCCGGATAGATGACATCAACATTGGCGAGTTGCGGATTGGCGTGAATCAACTTGCTGAGCAGGCCTTCCGAACCCAGGTACCTGATCGCGATGAGTGCCAGCGTGTCGCCGTGTTTCACCTTGATTTCCCGATGCTCGGCGTTCCCGGCCGCATTCACGGGATCGCCAACCGAAGCCACGGAATTACTGAGCGAACTCGAACCCGGACCGCCGCTGTCCTGTCTCGGTTTTACCGCTGGCACGACCGCCGCGTTGTCGCCAACTTCCGGATTGCCCGCGCCGTCGAGGGACACCCCGTTGGCGTTCCGTACGGCACTCCGTTCTTGTCCATTGTTACGCTGGCCGGCCGAAACGGCGGGCGGCGGATCGGTCACAATATTGCTCGACGCCTCTGTCTTCGGACGCGGCGCCCTGGCTGACGGCGGCGACTGGCTTGCAAAAGCATTGGCTACGGCATCGTCGGAATGCGATGGTGCCGACCAGAACCACGTTGCGCCGGCCACGAAAATTGCCACTGCGGCCACGGCCAAAGCGGCGCCGGCGAGTCGCAACGGCGTGCCCCAGCGTGACTTGATCGGATTGAACTGGCGCGCGGTGGTAAACAGATCCTCGAATTCGGTCACCGCCGCATGTGCGACTGAGTAATCGATTTGGCCGGCGCCCGCCGAGTATGCCAACAACATCGCGTTATGGCACAGCACGTTTATCCGGCGCGGAATGCCGCCGCTGTGATCGACCAGGTATTCAAGCGCGCCACGGCCAAAAACCCGCTTGGCGTTGCCCTCATGCGCAACCAGCCGGTAGTCCACGTAAGCAAAGGCCTCTTCGCGGCTGAGCGGATTGAGGATTGCGCGCGCGCCGATCCGCTCGTTGAATTGGCGCAGCGCATGCGCCGATAGCCGCTTCATCAACTCGGGCTGACCCACCAGCACGAAGTGCAGTTGCTTCTCCTCACGCTGGCCCGCATTGGAGAAAAGCCGCAACTCCTCCAGCGCTTCATCGCTGAGCCCCTGCGCTTCGTCGACGATGATGACGACGCGGCCACCCTCCTCGAGCCGGCTGAGATAACGATTGAAGGCGTCAATCGTATTGAGCCGTCCCTGCTTGGAGTGGATTCCCAGCTGCCGCATGATGACGCGCAGCATCTCGTCGAAGCCGAGCTTGGGATTGGCCACATAGCCAGTCCGCACCAGGTCGTAATGGCGCATCAGCAGCGAGCAGATGAGGGTGGTCTTGCCGGTGCCGGTTTCGCCGATCAGCACGGTGAAGCCGCTCGGCTCATGCAGCAATCCCCATTCGAGCGCCGCCAGCGACTCGCGATGCGCCCGGCTCATGTAGAGCACCTTGGGCGAGGGCGTGAACTGGAACGGCGGACCGTTCAGACCGAAATGCTGGTAGTACATCGTCGGTTTAAGCCTGCGCCACCAAGCCGGGCGACATTAGGACTCCTCGCGCAGCACCGCGATCGTATTGAGCCCGCAGGCTTCCGCGATTGCGGCGGGCGAGTAGATTTTGGGATCCCGCTCTTCTTCCCAGTAAGCCGCACCAAGGCCAACGCCAGCGCCAAGCGCCAGGCCCGCCATCAGATTCAGCCACACGATCGGAAACACCGGCCGGTCGGGCTCTAACGGCGGTTGCGCGACACTCACGTTGAGAATCTTGTTTAGGTTCAGTCCCTGCGCGGTGCGCGCCTCTTCGCTCTTGCGCACGTAGGACAAGTAAGCTTCCTGATCGGTTTGCACCCGGCGCTGCAAGCGTCCCAACGCCACGCCGTCATTAACCATCGTGACTAATTCGACGCGCGCCTGCTTCAATTCATCCGCCAAAGCGCTTTGCGTGGCGTTCGAGGCGGCGGCGTTGGTTTGCGCGCCATCCAGATTCTGCTTGACCGTCACCCACACCGGATTGAGATTGGTGCTCTTTTCCTGCACCACCAGGTGGTTTTCATTGGCAAGAATCTTTTCGGCGGCGGCGAGTTGCGCGTCAATTTCGTGGATACGTTCGCTATTGGGCTGATAACGCGTGAGCAGTTCGGCGCGCTGAGTCTTGAGCTGCATCACTTGCGGCTTGAGTTGGGCCAGCGCCTCATCCTGCACCGAGCGGACTTCCTGGCCGATACGCTCGGGGGTTCCGTTGAGTTCACCCTGTAACTGCGCCACCTGCTCCTGAGCGGAAGCCAATTGCGCGCCATTGCGTTCGGATTGAATCCGCAGGTCGGAAATCCGATTGACCAGTGCCGTCCTCTGACCGTCGAGATCGGTGATACCGTGCGCAATTTCGAAGACGCGCAGTTTGTCCTCGGAGGCGTCCAGGCGTTTGCGCAGTTCGCCCGCCTGCTCTTCGAAGAACTTGTGGGCCTGCGGGTCATGCGAAATGTCGGCGTGATAAATCATGTACTCGTTGAGCAGGCGCTCGAGAAACTCCTTGGTCCACGCGGGGTCGTGCGCTTTGAAAGTCAACTCGATAAGGTCCGACCGCTTGATCACGTTGGATTTGAGATGGTGCTCCAGCTTCATCGCCCAGATATCGCGCGGCGTCAGCTCGGGCGTGCTGTGCATCAGGTGGTACCCGGTGGCCGGCAGGTCGATCGCGGCACCGACGAAACTCATCATGCGCTGCGCGTAACTCTGATAAATCGCGGGCACGGGGATACTCTTGAGGGCCTGCTTCACCAGGTACTCGCTGGTGAGCAATTGCATCTCCGAGTTCAAATCTTCCTCGGTGATCGGATTGGCGATCGCGGCCGCATTCTGAGGCGTGTTGTCGCGCAGATCGGAGGAAGCCAGATACTGCGCGCGATTGTCCTGCACCAGGATATCAGCGGTTGATTCGTACACCGGCGGCCACAGGAAAGTCGCCAGCACCACCAGACCAAAGACGATACCGCCCGCCCACAGCGCCGTATGGCGGCGCCGCATGACCAACCCGATCCAGTAATTCAAGTCTTTTTTGTTCATCGGGACAGACCGCCATCTGGAACGTTACACACCGGTCACGGCCGTAAATTCGCACTGCGTCTTCATGCCGGGATTAAAGCGGAGCGCTCGCCGACATGTACGGTTCGACCGGCAGCATGTCGCGGATGTACTGTTTCACGAACAAGTCAACGTTGCCGATACCGCTACGCGGCACCACCAGAATATCGCGCGGCATCAACGCCAGGTCTTCGCCGCTACTGGGATCTTTGACCGCCCTGGCAAGGCTTATTTTGATTGAACGCGGCACGCCGCAAGCGTCGCGGCGGATCAGAAGCGCGGTCTTGTTCGCGACATCAGTGGCACCACCCGCGTCGGTGATCGCCTGCAGCGCGGTCATGCCGGGTTCGAGCGGGAATTCGCCTGGTTTATTCACTTGCCCCTGCACGAATACTTCGCGATCGGGCATGCTCTTGACGTGAATCACCGCGCCCGGATTACGCAACTCGCGCAAATAATTCTTGTCGATGATGCTGGCCAATTGTTCCGGGGTCTCACCACCCGCTTGTACGTCGCCGATCAAGCGCAAGGTGATTTTGCCGTCGGGCCGGACCGTCACATCGTCATTGAACTCGGGATTCAGATAGAAACTTATCTGGAGATCGTCTCCCGGCTGAATGATATAGCCACGTTGGTTGTTTTCAGCCGCTTTCTCGATAGCGCCGTTGGCCATGCACTGTTCCGGCGACATGGCGGAGGCATTCTGGATTCCGCCGGGAGCATCGCCGTTATTGGATTCGCTGTTTGCCGCGCATCCACACATCGCCAGAGCAAGCAATGCGCCGCATGCGAGCATCCCGATGCGCTTGGCTCGTGCCGCGATTCCGCAACCAGCAAAGGCATTCCGGCCTTGTCGCGCTTGTCTAGTCATTGGATTGAATCCGTAAATCTGGCGCCCTTAATCAGTGACTATTAGCCCAAAGCCGCCGCGCCGTTTATCCATTTCCGGTTAGGCGCTAGCTCAAGCTCGTACGCACAGCATGATGCTGACAAGTCGCGTATTAGTGGCAATGTCCGTGCCATATACGATGTAAGGTGAAATGCTCTGTATTCATTCGCATAGAGGACGGTCATATACCCCGATTCTGACGCTGCGCGAGGTTCCAGTCGTGCAACATTTACAAAGTACAGGCGCTATCGCCGCTCGGTTCATCCGATCCTGAGACGGCGACACCAAGCATATGGTGACTTGGTGCACTGACGCATTAACACGCGCGCTTAGACTAAGAATTAGAGCCGAAAAAAAACTGATCGTGAAGGCGATCCCGCCTAGTCGGGAATTTGCATCTTGATGTTTAGCACTTCGACCAAATGTTGCTACATCTGATGGTATGATATTAATCATAATTGTTGGTCAATTGACTTTATTTAGGGATGTCAGCTTCTCTGCCAGTTGCAGAGTAGTGCTCGATAACAATCCGGACTACCTCTTCACTTTGATCTTTCACCAAATGCCACGGACGCCACGTTGGAATTGAATTGGTTTATCGCGTCAATACTCATATCAAGCTCCGCGCTGTGAAGTATGATCGCGAGTGACATTTTTCGCGACCGAAAAATGTAAACTATTCACTTCATAGCATCCGTGTGCATTGGCTAATCGTCTCAACCCCCGTGCAGCTTAATCGCGGAGCCGGCTACGTGCCTCGTGCAAGATCGGGGGAAAATCAAAAGCAAGGCTGCGCGGCGTTGCGCCCCTCGCTCAAGATTAAAAGCTAATGGTCGGTTGTCGGATTTCAGCGCGCACAAACGCGCTCTGGCGAAAGCGGCCCGACAGATGGCATACTTTCGAACTCAGTGCGGAGAGGTGGCCGAGCCCGGCTTAAGGCGCACGCCTGGAGAGCGTGTAAACTCGGAAGGGTTTCGGGGGTTCAAATCCCCCCCTCTCCGCCATCCCGCTAGTCGCGTTGTGCGGAAAACAGAATGGTCTCGTTGCTGGTGCGAATTCGGCCGTCGGCGTCGGCATATTCTTTCGCGGCGCTGATGATCGCATCAAGAATCCTGCGCTGAAGCTCTGGCGGTTTGCTTGCCAACATGGCGCGAAACGGCGCCGACACGTCGCGGCGAAAATTTGTAAAGTCGTCGGCTGAATCGAATTCAGAATTGACCATCATCCGCTCGACGCTGACGTCCTTGAATCCCGCCGTCTTAAGCGCCGTCTCGAGAATCGAAGTGTCCGCAAGCCGCAGCGGATCCATTCCACCCGGCGCCGAAGCGGGCAGACCAGCCAATTTACGCACCGTCTCGGTCGCGATGGTTATCATCGGCACTTTATCCGGTGTTGACCAGACCGCGGTGGCCAGGCGGCCGCGGGGCTTGAGCCGCTGACACAACCGTTCAAGCGTACCGGTCAAATCAGGCATGAACATCAATCCCCAACGGCAGGTGATAGCGTCGAAATCCCGCTCGCCGATCGCGAGCGACTCGGCGTCGCTTTGATGGAATTCGATATTGCTCAGCCCCATCGAGGCGGCGCGTTCTCTCGCAATCGCAAGCATCCCCGGCGCCTGGTCGATCGCGATCACGCGGCCCGATGCGCCGACTCGGCGCGCGGCGGTAACCGCGGGTTCGCCATTGCCGGTCGCGATATCCAGCACGCGGGCACCCGGGCCGACGCCAGCCAATTCGACTAGCCGGTCGCTGACGTGTTGCGCCGAGCGCTCGAAGAGCGGCCACCACTTTTTCCATCCAGCCGCCGCCGCGTCCCAATCACGCCGCTGATTATCCTTAAAGTGCCGCGGATCGAAATTCTCCGGACTCATCCTGCTCTCCTTTCCGAGAGGTTCAACCTCTGCGAAACCGCCGTGCTCTGTTTTAGCACCTTAATTCTGGGCCGCGTCTGTTTCTCAAGCTTAACGGTGACGTATCACAATCCCGCGCAAACGCGCCATCACGCGCGGGTATTCATGAACCAAACGCCGGACATTCTGATGCGCGATGCCCTCATCGCCAAGTATGAGTACAGCGGCGTCCGAGTCAGCGGTCTGTGCGCGCTGCGGCCGAAGATCATCTCCGTTGCGACGCATGTAGTATTCCACGACATCGACCGCATAGCCGGGGGCAACCGCAATCTTTTCGCCGGGCTGCGCGGCCAAACGAGTGGCTTCGCGCCAGTCCGGGCCATGCGATTTGTGACGGTACGCAACCACATGAGCCAACGCGACGAGGACAGCTAAAGCGAGTGCCACTGCACGCGTCAGAT
>JBOHWM010000468.1:0-5218 GCA_050736555.1 Binataceae bacterium (SeqCode) | reverse complement strand
GCAAAAAGCTTTGCGAAGCCTACGGTATTGCGGTTCCACAAGAAGACGTTGCCAACTCGGCCGCCGAAGCCGCGAAAATTGCCGACAAAATCGGCTATCCGGTCGTGATGAAGATCGTCTCGTCCGACATTTTGCACAAAACCGAGGCCGGGGGTGTGCTTATCAACTTACCGGACGCTGCTGCGGTCAAGCGTGGCTATGACGAGATCGTGCGTAGTGCCAAGGTCTATAAGCCCGGAGCGCATGTCGCTGGTGTGCAGGTGCAGCAAATGCTGACCGGGGGTCAGGAAGTGATCGTCGGTGCGCTAACCGACGATAGTTTCGGAAAAGTCGTGGCCTTTGGACTCGGCGGCGTGCTGGTGGAGGTGCTGAAGGATGTGACGTTTCGTCTCGCTCCAATCGACGAAATCGCGGCCCTGAGCATGCTGGATGATATCGCGGCGGCGGAGGTATTGCGTGGCGTGCGCGGCGGCGAGGGGGTTGATCGCGAGGCGCTGGCCGCGATCATTTCGGCGGTTTCACATCTGATCAGCGATTTCCCGGAAATTCGCGAGATGGACTTGAATCCGGTAATCGCAACGGCGCGTGCGGCCGCCGCCGCCGACGTGCGAATCTTGGTCGATTTCGCCCCGCCAGCCGAGCGCTATAGGCCCTCACAGGACGAAATTCTCACAGCGATGAACCGCATCCTCAAGCCCGATTCCGTCGCGGTCATCGGCGCTTCGC
This sequence comes from Binataceae bacterium (SeqCode), assembly GCA_050736555.1. Classification (GTDB taxonomy): domain Bacteria; phylum Desulfobacterota; class Binatia; order Binatales; family Binataceae; genus JBOHWJ01. The sequence goes on along the minus strand of JBOHWM010000468.1, from coordinate 4,492 downwards.
CTGAGGATGGCAAGATTGGCAACTCGGTGATGAAAAATCTCATCAACGGCGGTTACCAGGGCCAGATTTATCCGATTCATCCAAAGGTACCCGAGGTGCTGGGTAAAAAAGCCTATCGCAGCGTTAAAGAGGTCCCCGGCACGATTGATGTCGCGGTGTTCGCAATTCCCGCACAATTTGTCGCCGCGGCGCTCAAGGAATGTGGTGAAAAGCGGATTCCCGGCGCGGTATTGATTCCGTCAGGATTTGCAGAGACCGGCAACGTCGAGCTGCAACAGGAGATCATCCGCATCGGGCGCGAATATAACGTGCGCCTGATGGGTCCGAACATCTACGGCTTTTATTACACACATAAGAATTTGTGCGCGACCTTCTGCACCGCCTACGACGTTAAAGGGCAGGCCGCGCTGTCGTCACAAAGCGGCGGCGTGGGGATGGCGATCGTGGGTTTCAGCCGTTCGGCCAAGATGGGTGTCTCGGCCATCATCGGGTTGGGTAACAAATCGGACATCGACGAGGATGACCTGCTGACGTTTTTCGAGCAGGACCCCAAAACGCAAGTCGTGGCTATGCACGTCGAAGATCTCAAAGATGGTCGCGCCTTTGCCGAAGTGGCGGCGCGCGTGTCGAGGAAAAAACCGGTGATTGTGCTCAAAGCCGGACGCACCGCCTTGGGTGCGCGGGCGGCACGTTCACATACCGCGGCGGTGGCCGGCAATGATCGCATCTACGACGACGTGTTGCGTCAGTGTGGCGTAGTGCGCGCGCGCGGCCTCAACGACATGCTGGAGTTTGCGCGATGCTTGCCGATTATGCCCGCGCCCAAGGGCGAGAACGTGTTGATCATCACGGGCGCTGGCGGCTCTGGCGTGCTGCTCTCCGATGCTTGCGTGGACAACGGGCTCAAGCTGATGGCGATGCCGCCAGACCTGGATGCGGCTTTTCGCAAATTCATTCCGCCTTTTGGAGCGGCCGGCAATCCAGTCGATATAACCGGTGGTGAGCCGCCGACGACATATCAAAATACCATCCGGCTCGGTTTGCGGGACGACCGTATACATGCGCTGATCCTGGGCTATTGGCATACGATCATCACACCGCCGATGGTGTTTGCGAAATTGGCATCCGAAGCGGTCGAGGAATCCCGCCACCAGGGTATCAATAAACCGATCGTGGCCTCGCTGGTGGGCGATGTCGAAGTGGAGGACGCCTGCAATTATTTGTTCGATCACGGCATTCCCGCTTATCCATACACGACCGAGAAACCGGTGATGGTATTGGGAGCGAAATATCAATGGGCGCGCGGCGCCGGCCTGCTGTGAGCGGTTGCATTTCATGAAGGACGAATCGATGGCGGCGCAAAAGCCAATCGATCAATTGCCCAGTGTCACGCCGTCCGTGAGCCTGGTGATAGAGGCACGCGAGCGCTGGAAGCGAATTTGCGCATCGGAGGAGGAAAGAAGCTCCTTCGAGAATAATGTTCGGCGCCGATTCGCACGAAAATGGGAGTTTTCCTGGACGAAAGACGAACTCTCCCTGCAAGCAAATTTTCCCTTTGCCAAGGGAACCGCGGCATTGTCGGAGTCGAGTCCGCGCTCGGACTTCCCGGCCTTCCGGCTTTGCTCCTACGGCACGCGCCTCCAAGCCTCCGTGGAAGCGTCGAGCCACACCATCGATGAACTTGCCTACATCATGGCGGAACTGGTGCAAGTTCTGGGATGGGGTAGAGGCGAGCCCTGTGGTGGCGCTGAGTTTGTCAGCAGCTACCGCCGCCACAGTTCGCTTTACGAGATTGACTTTTATACCTGGGCGATAGAGACCGCGCGAAAAATTCGGGAGAAACGTTTCGATGAGCTTGAACCGGGGGACTGGGAGTTTGTTGCGGAGGAGATCGACGATTTGGGAAAATCGCAAAGAGACGCACTCCGAAGCCAGATGATACGATTGCTCCTACACATGCTGAAATGGCGATACGCGTCGCGCGCTGGGCACGAGAATAGTTGGAGAGCCAGTATCAAGTCGGCAAGGACCGAAGTAGAGGAAATCCTGGAACATAATCCCGGTCTAAAATCCCAAAAGCATACGTTGTTTCAGCTTGCTTACCCGAAGTCGGTGATAGGGGCTGTGGAAGAGACAAATATGCCAGAATCCGCGTTTCCAGCCACGTTACCTTGGACGTACGAACAAGCGATGAAGGGGGATTTCATGCCGCAATCCGGCGATGCCGTTGCATGAAAATTTGGTCGATTGTCGCTGCTGCGTTTATGATGCTATAGCATCGATGAACGCGAAATCCTTGTAGCTCATTAGAGCGCCACTTTTGACCGTCTCCCGGAGGTTTGGTCATGTCGAACAAAGGCTTTTCCCATATCGGATTATCGACCCTCGACCTGGACAAAACCCGCGAATTTTACGAGAACGTCATGGGTTTTCGGGCGGCTCGTTGCGATACCATCACGGTCAAGGAAGGCGGACGTATCCGCCATATTTTCTTCGACACTGGACGTGATCAATATCTGGCCTTCATGGAAGCGCGCGGCGTCGACGGTGTTCCGGGCGAATATGACACTTCCATCGCGCGTCAATTGGGCGTGCCGGCCGCCTTCTACCATTTCGCCTTCGATGTGGGGAGCGAAGCCGGTCTCGAACAGCGACAGCGCGAATTGCGCGACAAAGGCGTCGAAGTGACTGAGATCGTCGATCACGAATGGGCGAAATCGATTTACTTCAAGGACCCTAACGGACTGATGCTTGAGTATTGCTGCATGACTCGCGAATTGGGTAAGGATGACGCGCTCATGCAGGTACGCTTTGAAGTTTCGCAGGACGGTCCGTTGCTGCAAAACCGCGTGCGTTGACCGGATTGCCTCGACGCGTGACTCGACTTTCCGCGCCGAGGAGTCCCGTCGCGTCTGGCTAACCTCTCAGAAACGCCTTGATGCGTTCGTGGATACCGACCGGATCGGCGGCTGCATAGTTGTGCCCGGCGCCGGGAATGATGAAAAGCTCGGCCTGCGGAATCTGTTTCCTGATAATTTCCGCGTTAGCGGGTGGCAGTAGAATATCGCGGTCTCCGTGAACGATTAACACCGGGCATTTGATTTGAGGCAGTCGATCATAGGCGTCGAACTGCATAATACCGGCTAACGTGCGGTCGATGCTTTCGCTCGGGGTCGGCGGTGCCATCTGCAGACCGAGCATCATCATCTGCTTGAGTTCGGGATGGGCGGTCATGAAATCAAGCGGAAACAAAAGCGGCATGATCATATCCAACCCGCCTGAGGGGTCGGTCGCCATCAACTTGGCACCGTCTATCAACGTCTGCAGGGTCTGTTCAGACGCGCGCACGCCGGTTTCACCGCCCGCCGTGGTGCATCCCAGCACAACTTTTGAAACCTGCCCAGGATGACGCAACGTGAGTTCCTGCGCGATCATGCCGCCCATCGAGATGCCGTAAATTTTGGCCTTTTGAATGCCCAGCGCCTGGAGCAGATTGCTGGCGTCGTCAGCCATCTGGGGAATCGTATAGGGGCCGTCAGGCTTATCGGATTTGCCGGTGCCGCGATTATCGAAATAGATGGCGCGAAAGCCTGACAAGAACGGAATCATCGGCGCCCACGCCGCCCCGGGCATCCCGAAGCCCATAATCAGGAGCAGCGGATCGTCTTCGCCAAAGCTCTCATAATTGATGTTTATCGAGGCGGTCTTGATCGTCGGCATCGGATCAACTCCAAGATCGGAAAAGTGACATGGGCGAACGAGGACGCGGCGTGGACTCGCGAGTCTCGCGGTTAATCAGGACTGTCGCTGACTTCGAATCATCAACGTACCGCCGGTTGTTGTGACGGCAAGGGCGGCACCGTATGTGACGCCGGGGCGTAGGGGTTCTTGCCGTACGGCACATTGGCCACGGGTGGATTGTGATAAGGCTTGGTCAACTGGCCGGGCAGTTTTTTCGGATTTCGTGCCCCTTCAGCCTCGAGTGCCGCGATATCGGGATAGGTTTCGACCCGTGTGACAAAGGCGCCGGGTGGCAATTTATCGGCGTTATGGTTTTGGCCGAAATACGCCCGATTCGTGTCTCCGCTTATAATCGGTGCAAGCGAAGTCTGAGTCGCCGCGTAATGAAGCGGTCGCGCAAGACCCCATTCGAGTCCGTAGCCAATCGGACCGAGCAGATAGCTCGCGAGCTTCAAGAGCTGGCCATCCTCAACGTCATTGTAGTTGCGCGGATTTTCCAGGTCGCTGTTGCTGGTGTCAGTATATTGGGCGTATGAGAGCGCTGGAAGAGACAGCAACGCGATCGTCAGCAATAATAATGCGGCGCGCTTCATGGCTGAAAGTCTGGGCCACGCCAACCGCTTATGTCAATGGCGGCGGTGGCATAATCTATCGTTCACGTGCGAAGTTACTTGTCGCAAGCTGTCACGCGCGCGCTGAACCCGACCGGAGGGTTTTTGCACGGTTTCGCCTACACGCTCAACCCCTACAT
>JBOHWM010000467.1:0-2753 GCA_050736555.1 Binataceae bacterium (SeqCode) | reverse complement strand
GAGTAGACCAGCGACGGGATGGTCCAGTGCTTGCCGGACATCCGAGTCACCACTTCGTGCTCCAGCGAATCGTAGTAGCTGATACCAAAGTAAAGTGCGGGAGGCACCACGAAGAGGACAAACGCACCGACTGCAAACAGCGTGAATTTGAGAAAACGTCGCAGTTTCATCCACCGATACCGCTCATCCCACCCCTCGTTTTAACGCACGTCGCAAACTCCTTAGCTCGGTTTCACTTCGTTGCGCCTAGTGTTCGCTCAACTGGCGAGTCTCGCTTCGCCTTCGACTTCGCTGGTGCCGTTCCGCCTAGTGCCGCCTCGTTTTCCACCCGCGAAACTGGTTCATCCGTGTCCAATTCCAGCTAGCCTTGCGCCTTGAGAGGGATAAAAAAGGTTGTCTTGCCGCGCCTGATCAGCAACAGGATAACCTTGCGACCCGCGCTACCGGAGCGCAACGCGTGGCGGAAATCGCTGGCGTTTTTAACCACCCGCTGATCTACCTCAAGTACAATGTCGTGCGCGCGCACGCCCGCCGCTTGCGCCGCGCTCCCCGGGGCGACCGAAGACACCACCACGCCGCTGGCCTCTCCGAGCCGAAGCTGGCGGGCGAGCGCCGAGTTCAAATCCCGCGCGGCGATGCCAAACGGAGTCATACCGGCGGCGCTACCGGTTGCGGCCAATTGCTCCTGACCGCTGGTCGAGACGGTCAGCGGCACTTCAACAATGTGCCGGTCACGCAGGATCTTGAGCGTCGCAGTCTGCCCCAGCGGCGTCCCGCCGACCATCAAAGGCAATTGCTGAGCATCCTTGAGCGGCTGATGATCATATTCAAGAATGATATCGCCGCGCTTAACTCCTGACCGCGCCGCCGGACTCTGCGCCAGCACGTCAGCCACCATCGCCCCTTCGGGTTCCGGCAAGCCGGCCGCCTTTGCCACGGCGTCGGTCACGGGCTGGATATAAACCCCGAGCCATCCGCGCACCACCCGTCCGCGCGTGCGCAATTCCGGCAATTCTTCCTTGATCAGGTTGACCGGGATCGCGAAACCGATACCCATATTGGAGCCGGTGCGGGTATAAATGGCCGAATTGACACCGACCACGGCGCCGTCGAGGTCGATCAAGGGACCACCGGAATTGCCCGGATTGATAGACGCGTCGGTCTGGATAAAATCGTCATAATTCCCGGGGATAAAGCGGCCTTTGGCGCTCACGATGCCGGCTGTGACGGTATGATCGAAGCCGAACGGATTGCCAATCGCGATCACCCATTGCCCGACCTTGACGCGGTCCGAATCACCCAGCGGAGCAACCGGCAAGGACGTGCTGGCGGTAATTTTTATCAACGCGATATCGCTTTTGGAGTCACGGCCGACGATGGTCGCGTTGAACTGGCGTCCATCCTTGAGGGTTACGACGATCTTGCTCGAATCCTCGACCACGTGATCGTTGGTCAGAATATAGCCAGCCTTATTGATGATGAAGCCGGAACCCAGGCTGTGGGGATGAGGCACGCCGTAGGGTTCGAAGGGCTCGCCGAACTGATCAAACGGATCGGGTTTGGCGTCGCCCGCGGAAGCCTCGCCCTTCCGCTCCGGCTTTTGCTCCGTCGAGATATTCACCACGGCGGGCGACAACCGCGCGGCGAGTCTGACGAAATCAGGCAGGCTTTGCGGTTGATGGTTGGTGGAACTGATCGGGATTTCGGTCCATAAATGAGCCGCCCAAGCCGGCGTGGTGCATAACGCCGCGGCCACCGATGCGGCGATCATGAACGCCGCGAGCCTTGCCAATGGAAGCCTGCGTAACATGTTCCGGCCCGCCCCATCAGCTCAGCGCCACCCAGTTTATCCTAACGCGAAGTTCGACGCGCCCGTTCAACGAATTTCATCCGCAGATCGAACAAGATCGCATCGATTAAGGCTTGCTCATCCTGGTCGAGATTACCCCGCGTCTTTTCCTTGAGCATCCCAATAATGTCGATGAGCTGTTGCGCGGCGGGCAGGCTTTGGACCGGTGCACCGCTTTGCGGGTCCGGAATTTCGCCGAGATGGACCAGCGCTTCAGTTGATAACCCGACCACGAAGGTGGCGAAGTTCAGCTCCGCCGCGTCCCCGCGCGCCGCTTGCCCGGCGGCGCGTGTCGTCGCGGACGAGCGCGCATCTGGGCGCAACTCCGACGCCTCAGGCGCTGGACTCGGCTCCTCGGCCGTTTCGCTGAACTCCGGCTTCAAATCGCCTTCGGACGAGAAGCGCCGCCGGTCGTCGACCTTGAAGCCTTTGCTCTTTTCCTCCTGATTTTCGTCCATTGAATCTCGCTGCGTTGCGCAGACTCCCTCGCAAAAAAGGGCCGCTAAGCGCGCCCGATGAGCATTTACGCGGTGTGTGCCATTTGCTCCAGCCGCCGGATCCGCTCGTCAATCGGCGGATGAGTCGAGAATAGGCGCGAAATTCCGGCCGCGCTCAGAGGATTGACGATAAACAGATGTGCGGTCGAGGGCGACGCCTGCTCCATCGGCATCCGTTCATTCGCCGCTTCGAGTTTGCGCAAGGCGTTGGCCAGATAGAGCGGGTTATGTGTCAGGCGCGCACCGCTGGCGTCCGCCTGATATTCGCGCGTGCGAGAAATCGCAAGTTGAATCAGCGAGGCCGCAAGCGGCGCCAAGATCGCGAGCACCAGCAATTCGATCAGACCGCCGCCTTCCTCGCCGTCACGCCCGCCAAAGGCCCCGAACAAGGCCGTCCAGCGCAACAT
>JBOHWM010000466.1:0-3437 GCA_050736555.1 Binataceae bacterium (SeqCode) | reverse complement strand
TATACGATGAGCCTACAAAAGTCCGCCGCGCGTTGTCCAACCGCTGTGGCAAACTCGCTGGAAATAGGATGGACGGTAAACGCGCATTTCTGATATGCGGCTGCTAATGTAGGTGGGGTGATGGATTTAAGTCTCGAACATGAACTAAACGCGCTTGAAAATCAGCTTGCAACAGTTTCAAAAGCGGCAAAATCCGCGCTGGCTGAGCTGAAGAAAGTGCAACACAGCGCGAGGGTCGGCCAGCTTCGTGACTTGAACAAAGGTCTTGCCGAAGCTCGTAACGCCGCGCAGCGCTTCGCCGAAGAGATGGTCAGCGCCGACCGCTCGTGGAAATTCGAAGTCGAAGCCTATTTCGCCGAGGGAGGCTACCTCAAAGAGTTGTTGCAAGAGGCGGAGCACGCCGGCCTGAACCTATTCGAGCGCGATGGGCGGCTCTATTGTTTCCCGATGCTGTTGACGCTGTCGGGCAAAGACGTGGCTGTGATGGTGAATCGCAAACCCGAGCGGCGTCTAAGGCCGCGGGAACTGGTCAGAACATTGCTGGCCAGACAAAAGAGACCGCAACGTTTCAATGAGCAAAAGTTGTTGGATACGTTGTTTGACGCGTATTGCCGGCTAGGTCGCCGAATTTTGCGCGATTGGACGCCGGAGATTCAAGGGCATGGCCCGGTGGCGCCACTGGTCAAGGTCTACGATCTTCTCACACTCCTGCCCGGTTCCGAGCGGGAATATCCCATTGAGGAATTCGCCCGCGATATACATTTGCTTGACCGGCGGCCGGAGCTTCGTGCCAGGGATGGACGGCGGTTCGCTTTGCCAGCCGCTACTGGCACCAAGGCGGTTGGTCAGCGCCTGACCGTGGTCGACCTGCATGGTGTCGAAAAAATTTACGTCGGCATCCGCTTCGATAAGGACTGAAACGATGGCCGTAATGTCAAATGAATGGCTCGAGCTGATCGAAAAGGAATATCTGCGCGACTTCATCGTTAATGGTGGTGCGGCCGTCAAATTCCTCGTCGCGAACGAGTCCGCCGTGGGAGTGTTGAACCCGGCTCTCGCCGATCAAGCGGCGCGGCATGGTCTCATCTTCGCCAGCCTCAACAGCGCCTGCGTGAAGCTGCACATGATGCAGGGCGTGTTCTTCGCGCTGTCCCGCCAAATTGCCTGGGAGGCGGATGCGCAGAGTTTCGTGGAGGGGTTGGTCGAGCGCCAGCGATATCAATGGCCGCGCCGGGGTGAGCCCGTGCCACTGACGGAGATTGCCGAAGCCAACCGCGTTGATCCCACCCTTATGCGCCTGGAATTCAACCGTTGGCTGACGGCCGAATTGATGGACGATAGCGGCATGGCGCACGATTTCAAAATCGCAATGATGCAGTTGTGTCGCAACCGCCTGGCCCCGGCCGGACATGGCGACGACGGTATCGCGCCGGTCCTCCAGTGGTTGCGCGGTGAATTGAAGGTCCTTAGCCCGCTCAAGAACGCGAACATCTATACGAGAATCAACCGTTACAATGCACGCGCCATGTTGCGGTCGTTATGCCGATGGGTTGCTCTTTGCGGTCATAATGGCCTGCTGCTGACGATCGATCTCCGCCAAGTGACGCGCAGCGTGCCAGTCATCGCGGAAGGTATCCGCTACACGCCGGGCGCGGTGATGGACGCTTACGAGGTGCTGCGCCAATTAATCGATGATGCGGATTTGTTCGACCGTTTTTTCGTCACGGTATTCGCCGACCATGCCTTTATCGGCGACGATCGCAAGCGCGGCATCGAGGCCTATACCGCGCTCAAGATGCGCATTTGGGATGATGTGCGCGCCCGCACGCGGGATAACCCGCTGGCGCCCATGGTCGTGATCGAATGAGAGCGCTGATAAAAAAGGAACTTGGGGATGAACGACGAACGTCGAGCGATCGAGGCATTGCGGGCTGGCGTACCTAATCGTGCGGCAATTCGACTACTTGGAACGGCCGAAACCGAAATCAGCGAGCGGTTTTTGGAAAACCTCGAACGGTGCCAGCCGCGATTCAAAAACGGCGAGCAGATGAGCGGACAGATCATCGCCGGCGGCTTTGGATCGGGCAAGTCACATTTGCTCGGCTATCTTCAGCAACTCGCGCTGGATCAGAACTTCATCGTGAGCTGGGTGGTTATCAGCAAGGAGACTCCGCTGTTCGATCCCGGCAAACTCTATGCCGCCGCGATTCGCAACGCGACCGTGCCCTTCCTCAACGACGATGTCATGACCGCAATTCTCTCGGCAAAATTTCCCGAAGGCGACGGGTATGACGATCTCGCCCGTTGGGCCGAAAGTACGGAGGCGGGGCTCTCGCCACTGTTCTCGGCCTTGCTGCATCTCATCCCTCTAAACACCGATCCGGAGCGGATCAAGGAAATCGGCCGATTCCTCTCCGGCGGCAAGCTTGGATTAGCCAAGATCCGGCAATGGCTGCGCGAAATCGGCGCGGTCAAGCGCTTCCCCATAAAGGCTAACAAGCAATCCGAATTGACTCTGCAGCGACTGCGGTTTGTGCCGCATCTGATCGCGGCCGCCGGCTATAACGGCTGGGTGGTGCTACTCGACGAAGCCGAGTTGATCGGTCGTTACAGCCTCCTGCAGCGCGGACGCAGCTATGCCGAATTGGCGCGTTGGCTGGGTCTCGACGCGATGGTCAACGTTCCCGGCGTGGTCACGGTAGCCGCCATCACGGATGACTTCATCGATGAGGTTATCAATAAGCGGCGCGACGACGAGCAAGTGCCGTTAAAGCTCGCGGGCAGGCACGAACGCAAAGCGGCCGAACGTGCCCGGCTCGGCATCGAAAGCCTGCGCACAAAACCGGTTCTGTTGCAGTCACCCAATGCCGCACTGTTGGATACGACCTTGAAGAAGATCCGCGGCTGCTATGCAAAAGCATACGATTGGGACGTAACCGCCGCCGAGATTGGCGAAATCACCGCGGCGAAATCCATGCGCCAGTACATCAAATCGTGGGTTACGGCCTGGGACCTTGAGCGCCTGTACGGAAGCCGGCCTGAAATTGAAACGGTGAAGGTTATCCCCAATTACGAAGAGACCCGGGAGATTGAGACGGTGGCCGAGCCGAGCGACGGGGCTGATGACGAATGAATCGAGAGCTTGCTAAGGCGGGCGCAGTCTAGCAAAATGGAAGCGGAGCGAATAAGGGAGTTTGCGAGCTGCGTTCAGAATCGGAAGTCTGCGACGTGCGCGAAGATTTGGTTTAGCCCGGCCGCATAGTGATACCGAATCGGCGGGCGTTTCCGGTGGAAATCCGGCTATTCAAAGAGTAGGCTATCGCAATTGGTTCAGCCCGGCGACTACGGGCTTGAGGAACGTATATGGATATTTTCTCACCGTCGCATCTGCTGATCCTGCTGCTAATCATCTTGATCATCTTTGGACCCAGCAAACT
>JBOHWM010000465.1:0-5720 GCA_050736555.1 Binataceae bacterium (SeqCode) | reverse complement strand
CCACGATCGTGGTGCTCGAAATCGCGACGATGGCGGCGCTGAAGACGCTTTCGCTTACGCTCCAGCCGAGCCATTGCGTGGCGATATAGCCGCACCAGGCGACAAAACTCACCTCCAAAAGGGCTGCCACTCCGGCGGTCGGCAGCACCCGCGCGAGTCGCTTGAAATTGAATTCCAGGCCGAGCGAAAACATCACCAGGATGACGCCCAGATCGGCCAGTCCGTGCAAAGTCGCGACATTAGTGATGAGGTGCAGCGGCTCGTGCGGTCCGACCGCGAGCCCGGCCAGCAGATAGCCGACCACCACTGGCTGGCGCAGACGCTTGAAGATCACCGCCGCGACAGCGGCGGCGCATAGCACCAGAGCCAGCGCCGCGACAAAATCATAATGTCCCGCCTGCGCCATCGCTCTATACCATTACCTGCTTGACCGACGGGCGGCGACCAGCCGTGCGCCGTGCAATCACGCGCGCTTTGCGGTATCTGACACTAGGCGGAGCAACGCGGAGCCGAATGCACTAGCGAAGCGGATGCGGAGCGGACAGGCGAGTCTGCGAGCAGCGTTCAGGAGTAACGAGTCCGCGAGCTACGTTTAGAATAGTAGTCCGCGACGTGCGAGGAGAATCAACATGGGACGGCTTGATGGCAAAGTGGCGCTGATTGTCGGCGGCGGTGCCGACGGACCGCCCAATGCGGGTGAGACCTTGTCGATCGGTAATGGCCGCGCGACCGCAATCATGTGCGCGCGCGAGGGCGCCGCGGTGATGGTGGCGGATTTGAAAGAATCGCTGGCGGGCGAAACCGCCGCCGCGATTCGCGCCGAAGGCGGCAAGGCCGATGCGATCGCCGCCGATGTCGCCGACGAAAATCAATGCCGCGATGCGGTTGAAGCGGCGGTGCGCCGCTTTGGCGCGCTTCACCTGATGGTCAACAACGTCGGTATCGCGCTCGGTGGTTCGCTGCTCCATACCACCACCGAGCAGTTCAATCGCATGTTCGAGGTCAACCTGCGCAGTCATTTCCTGACGATGCGCTACGCGGTACCCGAAATCGTCAAGGCCGGAGGTGGCGCGATCGTCAACGTATCATCGTTGTCGGCAGTCATCGCCGGGGCCGGCATTTCCTATGAGGCGACCAAAGCGGCGTTGCTCGGCCTGTCGCGCTCGGTGGCTGTGCGCCATGCGCGCGACAACGTGCGCGTCAACACGATCCTGCCGGGCCTGATCAACTCATCGATGGTGCGCAGGGAAATCGGCGATCGTGAGGCGCGCGTCGCTCCGCGCATTCCGATGGGACGTCAAGGCACGCCATGGGAAATCGCCAAGGCCATCGTGTTCCTGCTTTCCGATGACGCCTCGTATATCACCGGCACCCAACTGGTGGTTGACGGCGGTTTATGGGCTGGCGAAGGCGTCCGGCGGCGCAATGCGTAAAGTTAAGGTTGGCTATCAGTTCGATTTTCGCAATCCGCCCAGCTCAGGCCGGAGCTTTACCGATCTCTATCGCGAAATGTTTCGCCAGGCCGAGTATGCCGACGCGGCAGGTTTCGACTCGCTCTGGCTGACCGAGCATCACTTCACCGACGACGGTTATTTGCCCTCGATGCTGCCGATGCTGTCAGCGCTGGCCGCGCGCACTCGCCATGTCAGCCTCGGGACATTCGTGCTGCTCGTGCCCTTCCATCATCCGGTGAAGCTGGCGGAAGATGCGGCTGTCACCGACGTCATCTCCAACGGCCGTCTTCGCCTGGGCCTGGGTCTTGGTTATCGCCAGGAGGAGTTTGACGGCTTCAGCGTACCGAAGGGCGAGCGGCTGGGGCGTACCCTCGAGACGATCGCGATCATGCGGCGAGCATGGAGTGGCGAGACGTTTGATTTTCAGGGCAGGTATTTCAACTTACGTGGTGTGCGGGTGCTGCCGCGTCCCGTCAGTCGGCCGTATCCTGAGCTGCTGTGGGGTGCGGGCGCGGCCAAGGCGATTCAACGCGCGGCGCGCATGGAGCTTGGCTTCGCTTGTGTCGGTGGACGCCGGGAAATCGCTATCTACCGCGACGCGCTAGTGGCGGCCGGACACGACCCGTCGCAATACAGCGTCATATGCACGCGCAATGTTTACATCGCTGAGAGTGAGGAGCGCGCCTGGCGCGAAGCGGGACCCGGGATGCTCTATCAGGCCGAGATGTATTCGCGCTGGCTGGCGGCGGGATACGGGCGCAGTCCGGACAAAACCTTCATCCGGCCCGACCCCGAACGTTTAAAGAGCACCGCCTTGCTGGGGCCAGTTGAAGTGGTCAGTGAGAAACTCGAACGCATCCTTGCGGATACGCCGATGACCGAGCTTATCATCAATAGCCAGATGCCGGGGATGGAACCCGCGCTGGCCTATCGTTCGATGGAAATTTTCGGAAAGGAAATTTTGCCCCTAATCAAAAGTGGCTGACAACTCAACGAAAGCGCGTCGGCGCAGCCAGTGAGAAAAAAATGAAGCTGTTTACCTTTGCCACGAGTCCCGACGCGCGTGATCGTCAGGATGATTTGAAGACGGCCAGCCGGCGCGCCGAGGTGCCCGTGCCGATCCTTGATCGATGGCCGCGCGATTGAAGACTCGACCATCATTTGCGAATACCTCGAAGAGGTTTATCCCAAGCCGCCGGTCTATCCGCATGACGCCTATGAGCGCGGCCGCGCGATACATCCGTCATGGTTTTATCGAACTGGTCGCGCGTGAATTCAAAGCCGGGCGCATGATGTTCCCGTCCGACGCGACCTGAGCAGTCGTTAACCATGGAGGGCAAGATGGCGCGTCATTTTGTCTGCCTCAGTTTCGATCTCGACAACTCCTCAATCGCCGCCGCCTTCGACTTAAACACGCCGACGATGGTCTCGCGCGGAGATTTTGGCATGGTGGGAACCGAGCGTCTGCTCGAGCTTTTGCGCACTCACTCGATTCGCGGCACCTGGTTCATCCCCGGCCATACTATCGAAAGCTATCCGGCATGCGCCGCCGCGGTGTTCAAGGCCGGCCATGAAATCGCCCATCACGGCTGGACCCATCGTGTGCCCGCGACGCTCGGACGCGAGCTGGAGGAACGGGAACTGGAGCGCGGCAACGAGGCGATCAAGCGGCTGACCGGCGCCTATGCGCACGGCTATCGCTCACCGGCCTGGGATTTGAGCCCGTTTTCAATTGAACTTTTGTTGCGGCATGGCTTCACTTATGACAGTAGCCTCATGGGACATGATTATCTGCCTTACCAGGCGCGCGATCATGACGTTGTCGCACTCGAGGAGCCGGTCGTATTTGGAGCGGACACGGCGCTGGTCGAGATGCCGATTAGCTGGACGCTCGACGACTTTCCCGCTTTCGAACATATGCGTTTGGGTGGCGCGCTGTATCCGGGCTTGATGAACGCGGGATTGGTCGCGGAGAATTGGTTCAACGATTTCGCCTACATGCGCGACCATTACGACTGGGGCATAATCACTTACACCTTTCATCCGCATGTGATCGGCCGCGGTCATCGCATGATCATGCTTGATGGCTTGATCCGGCGGCTGCGCGAGGCCGGCGGGAGCTTCATCGCGATGGAAGACGCGGTAGCTGAATACCAGGCGAAGTTTCCTCAAGGCCGTAGCGAGCGCGGCCGCTAACGAGTCAGTCGCCAGGCTGAATCATTTTTTCGGCCTTGACCAGGCGATCGAATTCGTCCGCTTTGAGCAAGCCCATGGCCAGACAGGCCTGCTTCAAGGTGGTGCCATCCTGATGGGCCTTTTTCGCGACTTTGGCGGCGTTGTCGTAGCCGATATGGGGGCTTAGCGCGGTTACCAGCATGAGCGAGCTGGCGACATATTGGCCGATCCGTTCGCGGTTGGCCTCGATCCCATCGACACAATACCTGGCGAACAGCACGCAGGCGTCGGCGAGCAGATTGATGGAATGCAGCAGGTTGTGAATGATGACGGGCTTGAAGACGTTGAGTTCGAAGTTGCCTTGCGATCCGGCGATCGTAATCGCGGTGTCGTTGCCCATCACCTGCACGCATACCATGGTCATCGCCTCGGACTGAGTCGGATTGACCTTGCCAGGCATGATCGAGGAGCCGGGCTCATTTTCGGGCAGCGTCAGTTCGCCCAGGCCGCAGCGCGGTCCGGAACCCATCCAGCGAATGTCGTTGGCGATTTTCATCAGCGAGCAGGCCATGGTCTTGAGCGCACCGCTGACCATCACGAGCGCGTCATGACCCGCCAGGGCGGCGAACTTGTTGGGCGCGGATTTGAACGGAAGATGAGTGATTTGCGCGATTTTCGCCGCGCATCGTTCGGCGAATTCCGGATGTGTGTTGAGGCCGGTACCAACGGCGGTACCGCCAATCGCGAGTTCCATCACGCCCGGAAGGACCAGCTTGATACGCTCGAGGTCCTGCTCAAGCATCGCGACATAGCCGGAGAATTCCTGGCCCAAAGTAAGCGGCACCGCGTCCATCAGATGCGTGCGGCCAATTTTGACGATCGGGTCGAGCTCCGCCTGCTTTTTCTCGAGTGATTCGATTAGACCGCTCACGGCCGGTAAGAGCCGGTGATACAGTTCCTCGGCCGCCGCGATATGCATCGCGGTGGGAAAGGTGTCGTTCGAGGACTGGGACATGTTGACATGGTCGTTGGGATGAATCGGTTTTTTTGATCCCTTGGCGCCACCCGCCAACTCGATTGCGCGATTGGAGATAACCTCGTTGGCGTTCATGTTGGTCTGCGTGCCACTGCCGGTTTGCCAGATGCGGAGGGGAAATTCGGCGTCGAGTTGGCCGGAAATCACTTCGTCCGCGGCGCGGACGATTAGCTCGGCGACTTGGTCCGGGAGCTTTTTGAGGTCTTGATTGACCTCAGCGGCGGCTTTCTTGAGGATGCCGAAGGCGCGGATGACCGAATGCGGCATGACGTCATGGCCAATCGCGAAATGCAGTAATGAGCGCTCTGTCTGCGCGCCCCAGTAATGCTCGGACGAGACCTCGATGGCACCCATGCTGTCGGTTTCGGTGCGGGTGGCTCTGCCGTTATGAGCGTCGGTCTTCATGTGAACTCCGATTGTGCGAATTACCTCAATGTTAATTCTAAACGGGATTGTGATCGAGGACCGAGCCGGCATTGAGCCTCAGCAACGCGCGCCGGTCCGAATATGGCGCGCGCTTGGCTTGGGCGCGCTGGTATGGCAAAAAATCGGGAGCCGGATTGACCGGTCGGGCGCCGAGGGTGAGACTTTTATACTCCGCCGGGCCGATGTAGGTTAGAACCGCGTAAGGATTCGAGAGAGGACTAAGCGTTTATGCCATGGACGATAACCAGGCTTTGCATTGATTGCATAGATACGGGATGCGTGAGCGTCTGCCCGGTGGACTGCATTTATGAGTACGTTGGTGAAGATAAAGAGAATTTCCCCAACATGCTCTACATCAACCCTGATGAATGTATCGATTGCGGGGCGTGCGAGCCGGAATGCCCGTGGCAGGCGATCTTCGAGGAACCGGCGGTGCCGGACGTGTTCAAGGACGATATCGAGCTCAATCATAAGACGCTCGAACTCGCCGATCAGTTCAAGGTCAAGACCTTCGTCACGACCGAGCATCCCACGCCCGAGCAGATCGCGGCGAACAAAACGAAATGGGGTTGGACCGAGGGGTAAGCCTTCCGTCCAACCTGAGAACCGGCGCGGCCCTCAATGGGGTC
>JBOHWM010000464.1:0-8053 GCA_050736555.1 Binataceae bacterium (SeqCode) | reverse complement strand
CACTCAGGAACCCCGTACGGGAGGAGTTTATGAGGATTCCACTGTTTCGGCTGATGGCGGGCGCGGCACTTGCCGTCGTCCTGGCGACCGGGATTGCATTGACGCCAAGCGCTAATGCGGGCCAGCGGCACAGGTCCGATGCCGCTGAACCATCCGGCATTGCAAATCAACGAATGCCTTCGCTGCTGCATAACGAGACTTTTGGCTACGGCAACGGCAAACTGCTCATTTTCAATTATACGCAGAATTACGACTGCGTAACCGGGGACGATCAGGATCTGGACTTCAACGGCATCCCGGCGGACTTCGATCCGGGAGAATTTCAGTTCCCCATATGCCAGGTTGGAGACCAGCCACCGGTAAGCCCACCCGGCATTCCCGTCGCGCAAGTCGACAAGCTCTACGTGATTGTGCCGTTCTTCTCGGTTAACAATGACCAGAATGCCAACGACGCGCTGGCATGCCCGGCCGGCGTGAGGTCCACGACGCTATGCGGGCCGGCGCTCGGCGATACGCTGATCAAATTGTTCGGCGCGATTCCCGAAGGATTCAAGACGACGCCGACAGTGTACACGCAGTGTCCCAATCCGGGACAGCCGCCGGGTACTGGCACGATGCATGCCTCAAGCCTCGATTTGTTTCCGGCGCTAGTCGCGCTGGGGAAACTTCCGGCCACGCCGAGACAGAATATTTTCGTGCCGACGCCGAATCATTCCCACGTCATCAACATGGACCTGACGACGCAACCGATCTGGTGACAGGTAATCACCGTGCTGGTGACTAATCCCAAGGATTGGCCGAACGCGGCCGGCACCAGCGGCATCAACTCGGTCGGGGACATCCAGGAGGCGGTGAAAGACGGGGGCGCGATCGCGCCGGTGCCGACCAACTTCTTCCTGTTCTTCGGCTCGAAGTTCGTCCAGGGCATGGGCGACATGTGGCAGCACGCCCGGAGATGATCGGGCCCGAACTTTCCCTGGCTGGGGCGGCGGTCCGAACCGCATGGTAGTCGCACGCCGGGCGGACTCGCCGCTTCCACTTATCCGCTCACGGAAGTCTCGGTCTTCCTTGCCAAGTCGAAAGCCAGAGGCGTAGGCTTCGAGCGCTTTCCAATTAAAGCGGGAGTGACGGAAATGAAGCGGAGCAGCGAACGTATCCTCACCACTCATACCGGAAGCCTGCCACGGCCAGGTGATCTATTGCCGTTGATTGCCGCGCAAGATCGCGGCGCGAAGGATGCGGGCGAGACAGCGGCACGCGTACGCTCGGCGGTGGCCGAAGTCGTGCGCAAGCAGATCGCCGCCGGTGTCGATATTGTCAATGATGGTGAAGCGGGCAAGCCTTCCTACGCAACATACGTGAAGGACCGCCTGAGCGGCTTCGAAGGCGAAGCCGACGTGCTGCCGCTTGCCGATCTGGCGGATTATCCGGAATTCGGCGAACGCTTCGCCCGTATGCGTGTGATCGAAACGCTCAAGCGTCCGGCGTGTACCGGCGCGATTACCTATCGAGATCGCAATGCGGTGCTCAGGGATATTGAGAATCTGCGGGCGGCGGTTTCACAATCGTCGCCGGCCGAAGCCTTTATGAGCGCGGCCTCGCCCGGCGTGATCTCAATTTTCCTCGGCAATCACTATTACAAAACGCATGAAAGCTATCTGGCGGCGCTAGCCGACGCGATGAAGACCGAATACCAGGAGATCAATCAGGCGGGGTTCGTGCTGCAGGTGGATTGTCCCGACCTCGCGATGGGGCGGCATATCCAGTTTCCCGACGCGAGCGCGGCGGAATTCCGGAAAATGGTGGAGATGCACGTCGCCGCGCTCAATCATGCCCTCGCAGGTATTCCGGAAGACCGCGTGCGCATCCATCTATGCTGGGGCAACTACGAAGGTCCGCACCATCGCGACATTCCCCTGCACGACATTATCGACATAGTGTTCAAGGCGCACGCCGCTGGAATTTCCTATGAAGGCGCCAATCCTCGCCATGAACACGAGTGGGTCGTGTTCAAGGATATCAAGCCGCCCGAAGGCAAGCTGCTGATTCCAGGTGTAATCGATTCGACCAACAATTTTATCGAGCATCCAGAGCTTGTGGCGCAGCGTATCCGCAATCTGGCCGGCGTTGTCGGCCGCGAGAATGTGATCGCGGGCAGTGATTGCGGTTTCGCCACCATTGCCGGTTATATGCCAGTGGACCCGAAGATTGCTTGGGCGAAGTTGGCATCGATGGCTGAAGGAGCCAAAATCGCCTCGCGTGACTTGTATTAAACCGCCGGGCGTTGAGCAATCTCCGAGGCCGTGCGGGAAGACGTAATTGGCGCGCCGCCGAGAAAAAATGCAAGCGAGCGGCGTCAATCCGAATTTGTCACCATAGGAACGGTATCAGCCTATAGCGCACGCGTCTGGTATATTCCGCATAACCCTTCAACTCGCGGGTGAGAAAGCGCTCTTCAAACGTAATGCGCACCACAAGCAGCATGATCGGAACGATCGCGAACGCCGCCGCCGCGTAAGATTGCAGCCACAACGGCATCCCAACGATCAGCGGTAGCGCGCCCGCGTACATCGGATGACGAACGATGCGATAGACGCCGGTATCGATGACTACGTGATGCCTTTCAGCCTGATTTTTCACGACCGGCGCGGCGAAGGCGTTTTCCCGAAAAGCCAGCGATACAATGATCCATCCAGCAACAAAGAGAATCAGCCCCAATGACGAAATCGCCTCACTCGGCGCGCCAATCAGATGGAAGTGGAATACGTCAAGGGGAATCAGGACGATCAAGCCTCCAAAACTGGCCAGCGAAGCTGTCAGCACGAATTTGTCGGACAGCGGTTGCTGCTTTTGAATTGGCGGCTTGAGTCGCTCATCCAGCAACTCTTCCCGACGGCGGAAGACGCCGAACATCGTCGCCACCGAGCAGACCAGCACCACGACCAGAAAGAACCAGGCATGCCACCATTGCAAAGTGCCCGCCGGAGCGAGCAGCAATACGCCGAAAATCGCTACATTCAGCGCCACGCCGCCAAGTAATTTGAAAGCTGGCGTGCGTGCACCTGATGGCAGTGCGGCCGCGTCACTCAGCGCCCAGTCCGGTGCGGGAATTTCGATGCGCAGGCTCAACTCGCGCATGCCGGCGGCGAACGACGCGACTAGTTCACGGCAACGGGCACAGTGCTTCAGATGGTGGGCAATGCGTTCGCGTTGCGCCCCCTGCAGTTCGCCGCGCAAATACGGCACCAACTCGGTTTCAGGATGCGTCGTGGTCACCATCGTGGCGGTCCCCACTAATTGCTTTAAGATGGCATCCCCGATTTCCAATTCTACCTTTTCTTCTTCGATTTGACGAAGTAATCGCTTCACATCCAGCTTTTCGCGACTGCGTCGGCTCGTTAATCCGCCGCCGCCTGCCGAGCAGTTCTTTATGGATCAGCCACTGTGGCGCGGAAGCGTTCGGATAGGCTAGTTTTGCAGCGTAAATGGGGCACGTAAGAAGATGGGTTGAGGGGATATTGCACTTTCTGCGTTCACGCCTGGCGCGCAATATCGGGATCGGAGTGTTGGCGGCATTCGTGCTATTCACCCTGCTAGGTTTCTTCGCCGTCCCGCCGTTGGTTGGCCGTTACGTGACTGGCACGCTGGCGGCCAGTATTAAACGGCCGATCAAGGTCGGTCCAATCCATTTCAATCCGTACACGCTCAATCTCAATCTCGACAAAATCGACATAAGTCAGCGCGTCAAGCCGCGGCCTTTCGTTCAAATCGCGCGCCTGCACGTGCAGGCGTCATGGTGGTCGCTGTTCAAACTGGCGCCCATCATCAGTGCGCTCGAAATCGATCAGCCGGTAATTCACGTTATCCGCACCGGCGACGAGCAGTTCAATTTCTCTGATTTGTTGCAAAGCTCGCCTTCCAAGCCCAAAAGCGGACCGACGCACTTTTCAGTTTCCAACCTGCGGCTCAAAAACGGCCTGATTGATTTCAACGATCTCGTCTTGCATCAGCATCACACGATTAACGATCTGCAGATCGGCGTGCCGTTCGTGGCGAATCTGCCAGCTTACGTTAATGTTTACGTTCAGCCGTATCTCGAAATGGTGATTGACGGTGGCACCCCGCTACGTATCACGGGCAGAGCGTTACCCTTCAGCTCACCACCAGAATCAATTGTGGACCTGCATTTGGAACATCTCGAACTGCCGCGCTATGTCGCTTACCTCCCCAAACAGATACCGCTCAAGATCCCCAAAGGGACACTCTCATGCCGGCTGCGGGTGCATTTTGTCAACTCGCGGACGGCGCCGGTGATACGTGTGGCGGGCATGGTCGCGTTTGACAATCTTGACGTGCGAAACGAAGCGTCCGCCCCGCTCTTTTCGCTGGTACACGCTCAGGCCGGTCTGAGCGATGTCGAACCGATGCGCGATTTCGCCTCATTCAATTCGATCCAGGTGACTGGCCTGATCACATACCTGCTGCTGAACCGTGACGGCACGACTAATCTTTCGAAATTGACGAGTCAGCCAACCCAACCGCCGCCGACTCCAGTCAAAAATACGCAGGGCGCGCCAGCCGACGTGTCCGTGAAGTCGTTCGACCTTTCGCAAAGCGTTATCAGTGTGACTGATAATCGTGGAGCGCAACCTACCACGTTGTCACTCGCCGCGATTCATTTCGCCCTGCAGAATTTCGCGACCCGCGGCACAACACCGGCGAATTTCAATGCAAGTGCGAATCTTGGCAGCGGCACCATCGAGGCCGACGGAACGTTGAATTATCCGCGCTCGCGGATGACGAGCACTCTAACCATGGACCAAATCGCATTGCCTCCGTTGCAACCGCTGGTTCATCTCGCGGCGCCGGCCAGGCTCGCCACTGGACAACTGAACCTCCACGCTAAGATGACGGCGAATTATGGCAGTCCCTTCAACCTGCATGTGGAACCGGCCGACCTCTCTATCGAAAACGTGGCGCTGGCCGCGCCCAACGGCGGCGAAGAGCCGGTGCAATGGAAACAGCTAAGCGTGTCGGTCGCGCAATTCGATTTGGCTTCGCATCAGGCCAACGTCACCAAGGTCCAGCTAAGCCAGTTGCATCTGCTGGTGCATCGAGAGCATGACGGCACGATCAACCTCCTCTCTTTGATGGGGGCGGCGGCGCCACCACCAGCCACTCAAGCGGCCACCACGCCCGCCACACAAGGAGTAAGTGGAACGGCTCAGAAAACGCCAGCGCCGGCGTCAGCAACAACGCCTGGACCGGCCATGCATCCTGAACGCGTCGCGCTCACGCAGGCAACGCAGGCGATCAAGCATGCGGCTCCGGTCGCGCCCGTGAAAGGCAGCGCCGGAACTCCATCAACTCCTCCAACTCCCGCGTCGGTGAAAAGTTCGCCATGGAAATACCAGATCGCTTCGTTTAACGCACAGGACACTACTGTTCATGTAGTGGATGATTCGGCGTCGAAGCGCGTGGATCTGACTGTCGCGCCGCTCAACGTGGAGTTAAAAGGCATCTCAAACAACCTTGCCAAGCCGATCGCGATTGACCTGTCGGGCACGATCAATCACGGAAATTTCAAAGTCATCGGCACCGCGGCGCCGCAACCGCTTCAGGCAAACTTGCACGTCAATACGCAACGGCTCAATCTGGCGGCGCTGAGTCCGTACCTGACCGGCCAGATCAACGCCTCTATTGCCGAAGCCGAACTGAACATGAACGGCGCGACCAAGTTGTCGCGGACAAACAACCATTTGCAGGTGCACTATACGGGTGACGCCACGCTTGCCAATTTGCGCGTACTCGACAAGGTGACCTCGCGGCCATTCGCGCGCTGGCGCTCGTTCAGGGCAAGTCGCATCAACGCATCCTATGGCGGCGCACGTCCTCGTGTCGATATCGGGGAGTTGGCTCTGACGGATCTTCGGGCCGGCATCATCCTGAACTCCGACGGCCGGCTCAATCTGCAGGACATTGAAGGAAAACCCGGATCGGCAGCCGCGCAGCCCCCTCGGAGCCAGTTATCGTCCTCCAGCTATGCCGCTGCCGAGGCCCGATCGGCGTTCTCTGCGCCGGCAATCGGGATTGGCGGCTTCGTGATGCACAACGGCGGGATTGGCTACACCGATAATTTCATCAAGCCCAATTACAGCGCGCGGCTCACCGATATAAATGGCAAGATTGGCGCTTTCAGCACGAATTCGAGGCGTCCGGCCAACGTGTCGTTGCGCGGGAAAGTCAATAACAGCGCACCCGTCGCCGTTAACGGCACGGTCGATCCGCTCGCTCCGATGGCTTACGTCAATCTCGCGGCAAAGGCCGACGGCGTGGAATTGACCCGGCTTTCCACCTATTCCGCCAAATACACCGGCTATCCAATCATCAAAGGCACGCTCACGGTCAATGTTCACTACCTGCTCGACCAGAAGCATCTGAGCGCGCAAAACCATATCTTTATAAATCAACTTACCTTCGGACCAAAAGTTGAAAGCCCAAACGCGATTAACCTGCCGATACGGCTGGCGGTTGCCCTGCTGAAAAATTCCCAGGGCCAAATCAACCTCGAGGTGCCGGTCTCCGGTTCACTTTCCGACCCGGACTTCAGCCTCGGCGGTGTAATTCTAACTGCGCTCAAGAACATCATCGTGAAGGCCGCCGCCGCACCCTTCAAGTTGCTGGCGTCCGCGTTTGGCAACAAACAAAAGCAGCTCAATCACATTGATTTCACCGCAGGCTATGCGACGTTAACCGCCGATGCTCGCGGTAAGTTGGATACGCTCGCCAAAGCCCTGAGCGCTCGTCACGGTCTTAGCCTGACGATCATTGGACAGGTCGATCCGGTGGCGGATACCGATGGTTTGCGCCATGGCAAGCTTGAACGCGAGGTCAAAGCGCAAAAGATCAAAGCGCTGGAAACAAATGGAGAGCACGTCAATCCAAACGAGGTGCACGTCAGCAAGGAGGAGTACAAGAAGTATCTGACGCGCGCTTACAAGGCGGCGAAGTTTTCCAAGCCGCGTAACTTTATCGGACTGGAAAAATCGTTACCGGTGGACCAGATGAGCATGCTGATGCTGGCGCATATCACCGTCGATGAGCAGGATTTGCATCGCCTGGCTGAAAAGCGTGCGGATGCGGTGCGTGCTTACCTGGCCGCACAACAAATCGATCCAGCGCGACTATTCGTGCAAGCCCCCAAGCTCGAGGTAAAAGAAACAGCCCCGCGCGTCGAGCTCGGTTTGCAATAGCACAAAGGGCGTCGCGGCGATTGCTCAGCGGCTGCGATGCGTCAGGAATTCCCGCGCCGTGGCGCGTCACACACCCGCCGATGCGCCGGTTATAACCACAACCTCGTTCATCGTTTATGCACTCCGGCCATCCAAAAAGCAGCCGAAAGAGTATGAACGCAAAGAGTATGTCGCCGCAGTCCATCAGCCAGCATAATTATGCTCGAAAACATCGCGGACACCGTGCCATGCGAAATCACCGCCTCAGTACCCGGTAGAGCGCTCTTATCTGCAGTGGACAAGGTGCCTGCTCCGTTCACTTTGCCCGTGCAACCTGCAAGCGCCCCATCGGTGGCCGCGCGCCAACCTGTGGCCGGATTGCACCGCTGTTAATCACGCCAGGCGATGCGCTATAGAGATTATCAGCGAGTGTGTCCGGCTTCGCCGGGCTCATCATCAATGAGAGGCCGGAGGTAATAGCGATGGCGGTTTTGTCAGGCTACAAGATAATCGAATTTGCGGGCATCGGACCTGCGCCGATGTGCGCGATGCTATTGTCGGACATGGGAGCCGACGTGCTTCGGCTGGACCGCGCCGAGGACGCAAACCTGGGGATTCAGACCCAGACCAAGTACAACTTACTGAACCGTGGACGCCGGTCGGTGGCACTCGACCTTAAACGCCCGGAAGGCGCTGAAGCCGCACTCAAGTTGATCGCAAAAGCGGACGCGCTTATCGAGGGTTTTCGTCCCGGCGTGATGGAGCGGCTGGGACTCGGCCCTGACCTCTGCATGCAACGCAATCCGCGACTGGTCTACGGA
>JBOHWM010000463.1:0-6289 GCA_050736555.1 Binataceae bacterium (SeqCode) | reverse complement strand
TATGCCGAAATGGTTTACAATGGTTACTGGTTCGCGCCCGAGCGTGAATCACTGCAGGCCTTGATGGACGATACGCAGCGAAACGTCAGTGGTACCGCGCGCCTCAAGCTTTACAAGGGCGGCGCTTGGATCGCGGGCCGTCGTTCATCCAATTCGCTCTACGATCCAGCTATCGCGAGCTTCGAAGTGGCCGGCGGCTATCAGCAAGGCGACGCCGAAGGCTTCATTAGCCTGGGTGCGCTGAGATTGCGCGCCCTGGCGCGGCTGGAAAAGCGTGGACGGGAAACGACGCCACGGACTCGTTCACGCGACTGAGGGAGGACGATTGCGGCCGTGGGTAAGCTGATTCAATTCAAACCGCCGCGGCCAGCGCCGAAGCTGGTCCCTCGCACACGTACCGGCGAATGCGCCAAATGCGGGCACAAAATGGACGTGCACGTATGTCATCCCAACGGTGTCCTGAGTTGCGCCGCACGCGGCTGCCTGTGCCGCACGTCCTCGATGCGCTAGGCAACCTCCGCATAACCTCTCGTGTTGTCATTCCGAGGGTTTGTAAATTCTTTGGTGCCAGTGAGCAAGTCGTCATCCTGAACGACAATCGCTTTTCGAGAACCTCAAAAATTTCACAAACTCCGAGCGCGGCGAAGGAATCCCGGACGCTATTCTTTTTCTGAGTTTTTTCCGGGATTCGTCGCTTTGCATACTTATTCTGAACGCAGCTCGCAGCCTCGTTCCCTCGGCTCCGCTTTGCTCCGCCTAATGTGTTCGCTTCGCCCTCGGCTGTGCTGGTGGCGGACTTGTGGGAGGCGGCGGTTTGCGGCAACCTGAACGCTTTCAGGATGAAGACGCGCCGCGGACCCAAATCGCATCCATCAGCAGCCACTCGAAGCCATGAGGCGCGCGGCCATAATCTGATTCGCGGACGTTTCAAACAGCCGCGCTTGCCCGAAGTTGAGGCTTTCAGCGCTTCGCTGCCGTTTGACCGCCGTCTCTATCGTCATGATATTCGCGGTTCGATCGCGCATGCGCGGATGCTCATGCGGGCCGGCCTGCTCAAGCCCAAAGAGATGCGCGCAATCGTGAACGGCCTCGGCGCCATCGAGGCTGAGATCAGTGGTGGCGCTTTTCGCTTCGAGCTGGGTGACGAGGATATCCATTTGGCGATCGAGCGGCGGCTCATCGAAAAGATCGGTGCGGCCGGCGGCAAGCTGCATACGGCGCGTTCACGCAACGATCAGGTGGCGCTCGATTTCCGCCTCTTCCTGCGCGACGAATTGACCCGGATAAAAGGCTTGCTGGACGGTCTGCGCGTGGCTTTGCTGGAAGTCGCGCGCGCCCACGTCGAGACGGTGATGCCCGGCTATACGCATCTGCAGCGTGCCCAGCCGGTCTCGCTCGCGCACCATCTGCTCGCCTACGTCGAGATGTTCGAGCGTGATCGCGAGCGTTTTGCCCAAGCGTTCGAACGCACCGACGTCATGCCACTGGGAGCCGGCGCGCTGGCGGGCACCACGCTGCCAATCGACCGCGCCTTTGTCGCCCGTGAGCTGGGCTTTAGGCGCGTGGCGCAAAATAGTATCGACGCGGTTTCCGATCGCGACTTCGCGCTGGATTTCCTCTCGGCGGCCGCGATTACCGTCGTTCACCTGTCACGTATGGCCGAAGAATTGATCCTATGGAGCAGCAGTGAGTTTGGTTTTGTCGAACTGCCCGACGAATTTTCCACCGGCAGTTCGATGATGCCGCAGAAGAAGAATCCCGACCTGCTCGAATTGATTCGCGCCAAGAGCGGCCGTGTGTTCGGCGACTTGATGGCCCTGTTAACCGTGCTCAAAGGGCTGCCGCTGGCTTATAACTCGGACCTGCAGGAAGACAAGGAACGCGTCTTCGACGCACTCGACACACTCGTGCCGGCGCTCGATCTTATAGCCAAGCTATGGCCGCGCCTGAGCTTTGATAAGGATAAGATGCGCGCGGCGGCCGGCGGCTTCGCCCTGGCTACTGATCTGGCGGAATACCTGGTGATACGCGGCGTGCCTTTTCGCCAGGCGCACGAGGCGATGGGCGCGCTGGTGCGCGACGCGATCAGCGGCGGGCGCGCGCTGGACGATTTGAGCCTCGAGGATTTGCGCCGCTATTCGGACAAGTTCGGCACTGACGCCTTGGCCATGCTCTCGGCGGAAAATTCGTTGCGTGCACGTTTGCTGGTGGGCGGTCCCGCGCCGGCGACGGTGCGGCGGCGTATCCACGAACTGAAAGGGTGAGCGGTGGGATTAAAGTGCATCAATCTTATCCTGCTGATGGCGCTCGGTGCCGCGATCGGCATCTCCGCTTGCGGCGTCAAGAGCGCGCCGGTCCCGCCGTCAGAAGCCACGCCCGCGCGCATCGAAGACCTGCGCGCCGACACCGCGCCCGATGGAATCCGGCTGACGTGGGGACGGCCGACTGAATATGAGGGCGGCCATTCGATGCATGACCTGAGCGGCTTCGTGATTTTGCGCGGCCATCCAGGCACTCCGATGCAACCGCTCATCGAAATTCCGGTGACGGACCGCGAACGTTTTCGAAAGCAACGCAAGTTCGAATACGTCGATGCCGAAACCAAGCTGGGCGGCATTTATACCTATGAAGTCGCCTCGGAAACCACGGCCGGTTATCGCAGCATGCCGTCCAACGAGGTCGAATTCACCAGGGCGAAGCTACGACCGCCGCCTAATCCCGCGAATTTCAACCTGCCCACGCCCGGCCCGCTGCCAACCACCCTGCCCTAGCGGGCGTCGCGCAGCTCATGACGCCGATCAGCGTCCGGGCCGAGGCCGGCCGCGGCGGCCGCATGCCAATAAAAAGTGCCGGCCACGCCCAGCGCATAGAGGACTATGAAAAATATCGCGGGCACCCAGAATTGCGTCAGTACGGGGCTATGGGTCGGCACGCGGGCTAACAGGAAGCGGTACCAGAGAAGCTTTTCGATGATGAAATAGACCAGCGCGACCACCGCGCAGACGCGGCTTTTGCGATAAATGCCATAGCCGAACGCGAGCAGAATGACGGCTTCGATTAAGGCCAATGGGCTTTCGCCCAGACTCACGATATAGATAGTCAGAAGCGCGCTGATCAAAGCCGCGATCCATCCGCAGGCGACCAGCCATTGTGCCGTGGTTCGATTCATCACGATTCCTTTGGAAACTCCGCATAACCTCTCGGGTTGTCATTCCGAGTGTAGCGAGGAATTCCGCATTCCGTTCTTTTTCTGAGGTTTTTCGGGGTTCCTCACTGATTTTAGTACAAGCCGCTAGGACTCATAATCGTAAACGCGGCGTGCGGACTCGCTTGCTCCGTCTCTGGCTTCGCTAGTGGGTGCGTTTGGCCTCCGCCTACGGCTAGTGGCACATACGATTGCTATGTTTTACGATCGCGTCGTATCCTGACGTGATACACAGGTTTAACTGATGGGACTTAAAGAGAATATCCAGCGAGTTCAGGAGTTATCGCGCCAGGCCGAGCTTGCCGGCGGCGCGGAGCGGCTGCGCCGCCAGCGCGAAGCGGGGCGCATGAGCGCACGGGAAAGGGTCGAATTTCTGCTCGACCGCGACTCTTTTGTCGAACTCGACAAGTTCAAGATGCATCGCTGCGGCGATTTCGAGATGGCCGAACGGCGCATTCCGGGCGACGGCGTGGTGACCGGTTACGGCACCATCGACGGACGCCAAGTCTGTGTCTTTTCTCAGGATTTTACCGTTTTCGGCGGCAGCTTATCAGGCGCGTTTGCGGAAAAAGTATGCAAGGTGATGGATTTGGCGGCGAAGGTCGGATGTCCGGTAATCGGGCTCAACGACTCCGGCGGCGCCCGTATCCAGGAGGGCGTGGTCTCGCTCGCTGGCTATGCTGACATTTTCTTGCGCAACGTGCTGGTCTCGGGCGTGGTCCCGCAAATCTCGGCGATAATGGGGCCATGTGCCGGCGGTGCGGTTTATTCGCCCGCGATGACCGATTTTATCGTGATGGTGCGCGATACCTCCTACATGTTCATCACCGGACCCGACGTAATCAAGGCGACCACGCATGAAGAGGTCTCGATGCAGGACCTGGGCGGCGCCGCTACCCATAGCGCCAAGTCCGGCGTTTGCCATCTGGAGGCGCCCGATGACGAAGGCGCCCTGCTCACTATCCGCGAAATGCTCTCGTACATGCCGTCGAACAATGTCGAAGACCCGCCGTTTGTGCCCAACGGCGACGACCCGAATCGGCGCGACGAGGAACTCGACGCTATCGTGCCCGAAAATCCCAATCGCCCCTACGACATGCGCGAGATTATCATGCGCGTCGTCGACGGCGGCCACTGGCTCGAAATCCAGAAGGACTGGGCGCAAAACATCCTGATCGGCTTCGCGCGCCTGGGCGGTTATTCGGTCGGCGTGGTCGCCAATCAGCCCGGCTATCTGGCCGGATGCCTGGATATTGACGCGTCGGTCAAGGGCGCGCGTTTTGTACGCTTTTGCGACTGCTTCAACATCCCGATCGTGACCTTTGTCGACGTGCCAGGCTTTCTTCCCGGTACGGGACAGGAATTCGGCGGCATTATCCGCCATGGCGCGAAGCTGCTCTACGCCTATTGCGAGGCAACCGTGCCCAAAGTCACCGTGATCACGCGCAAAGCCTACGGTGGCGCCTACGACGTCATGTCGTCGAAGCATATCCGGGGCGATTTTAACTTTGCCTATCCGTCGGCGGAAATTGCGGTGATGGGGCCGGACGGCGCGGTCAATATTGTCTTCCGCAAGGAGCTTGAGCGTGCGGCGGATCCGGTGTCCGAAAAAAACCGGCTGGTCGAGGAATATCGACGCACCTTTGCCAATCCCTTCAAGGCGGCGGAACTGGGTTATATAGATGAAGTGCTGATGCCGCGCGAGACGCGCCCGCGGCTGATCACCTCACTTCACGCCCTGCGCAACAAACAGGACAAGAATCCCCCACGCAAGCATGGCAACATACCGCTGTGAAAATGTGGGCGAACGAGTCGCGAGGCGCCTAGTCTTTGCACCGCTCCCTGACAGCGGAGGTGCAAGATAAGCTACTAGAAAGGGACCATGCCGGGACGGTGTAAAGACCGTCGCGGGCTGAAAACAACGTCGATGTTCAAACGGATTCTTATTGCCAACCGCGGCGAAATCGCCGTACGTGTGATTCGCGCCTGCCACGAGTTGGGGATCGAATCGGTCGCGGTCTTCTCCGAGGCCGACCGTGCCGCCCTGCATGTGCGTGAGGCTGACTATGCGGTCGCGGTGGGACCGGCACCGGCCGCGCAAAGTTATCTCGCTACCGACAATATCCTCGCCGCCGCACGCGCGACCGCCGCTGACGCGGTCCATCCCGGCTACGGCTTTTTTTCTGAAAACGCCGGCTTCGCACGCGCGGTTGAAGCCGCCGGCCTGACCTGGATCGGTCCACCCCCTTCAGCCATGGAGCGCATGGGTGACAAGGTTGAAGCGCGCAAGCTGATGGCCGCGGCCGGAGTACCGACGGTGCCGGGTTCACCCGGCACGCTCGCAGACGTGGCCGAGGTGCGCGCCGTGGTCAAAAAGATCGGCCTGCCCATCATGCTCAAGGCCGCTGCCGGTGGTGGTGGCAAGGGAATGCGCCTGGTCGAGCGTGAGGAAGACCTGGCGGCGGCGGTGCGCACGGTCGCGAGCGAGGCCAAATCGTCATTCGGCGACGGCCGCTTTTACGTCGAGAAATTCGTCAACCGTCCGCGCCATATCGAAATCCAGGTTTTCGCCGACCGTCACGGCAACACCGTCCACCTGTTCGAACGCGAATGCTCGATTCAGCGCCGCAATCAAAAAGTGGTGGAAGAATCACCCTCGCCCTTTATCACTCCCGAGATGCGCCGCGCGATGGGCGAGGTCGCGGTCAGGGCCGCGTGCGCGGTCAACTATGTCAGTGCCGGCACGGTGGAATTTCTCGCCGACGCTGATCGTAATTTTTATTTCCTGGAAATGAACACCCGTATCCAGGTCGAACATCCCGTCACCGAACTGGTCACTGGCATCGATTTGGTCAAGGCGCAGATCGAAGTGGCGGCGGGTGGCACCCTGCCGTTCAAGCAAAGCGATCTGTCGCAGCGCGGATGGGCGCTCGAATGCCGCGTTTACGCCGAAGATCCAGCGGCCGGCTTTGTGCCCGCTCCGGGCAAAATTGAAACCCTCAAATTTCCCGACGGACCCGGCGTGCGGGTTGACGGCGGCGTTTACAGCGGCGCCGAGGTGCCGGTCTTCTATGACCCGATGAT
>JBOHWM010000462.1:0-2007 GCA_050736555.1 Binataceae bacterium (SeqCode) | reverse complement strand
GCCGAAGGCGTGCGCGCTTTTTTGGAAAAGCGCAAACCGCTCTTCAAAGGCGCCTGACGCTATCTGGATTTCATTGATGAGGAGAATTATCGGAACATGGCCAATCAGCTCGGCAAAGTGTACGTCTGCGGCAAATGCGGCTCACAGGTGATTGTGACCAAGGGCGGCAGTGGCGCGCTTAAGTGCTGCGACACCCCGATGGAACAGAAGAAGTAAACCTGCGCCAGGTAAACGGGTGCTTCATTTCCCAATCTCCACGATTTCACCAACCAAGCGATCATGGGCAAGGTCACCTTGAGTTTCGACAACGGGCCGGAGCCGACGGTGACCGGCCGCGTACTGGACATCCTGAAAGCTTTCGACGTACGGACGACCTTTTTCGTCATTGGCGCAAAGCTGGTTGATCCGGCACGCTACAGTTTGGCTCAACGCGCCGGTCGCGAGGGCCATTGGATCGGCAATCATAGCCTGACGCACAAGATGCCCTTCGGCGAGACACGCGAGGAAGGCGCCGCCTCGATTGAAATTGGAGAGGCGCAGGAAGCCATCGGCATCCTTGCGCATCCGGATCGTTTGTTTCGGCCATTTGGTGGCGGTGGCCGGCTAGACAAGATTCTGCTCAATCGCGAAGCGTTGAACTACCTGATCGCCGGCCATTACACCTGCGTACTGTGGAATTGTGTCCCTCACGACTGGGACCAACCTGAACAATGGGTCGATAATGCATTGTCGGAATGCGACCAGCGGCCATGGAGCCTGGTCGTGCTGCATGACCTGCCGACGGGCGCGATGGTGCATCTTGAGCGTTTCCTCGACCGCCTGCGTGTGCGGCACGAAATCGTCCAGGAATTCCCGCCTGATTGTGTTCCGATTAGGCGAGGCATGGTCACAACGCCGATCGATGCTTATGTTGCTGATTAACAGTGGATTGCATTTTCCACCGCGACCGCAGGACGCGGAGGTTGGCGCGTGATTAGAGTGATTGTAATCGGGCTTATTGCCGGATGGATTGCCGGAAAGCTGATGCGTGGCAGGGGTTACGGTGTAATCGCCGACATCGTGCTGGGACTGATCGGCGCGGTAATTGGAGGAACTCTTTTTAGATCCGTTGGAATCGTATCGGCGGTGCATCCGTTCGGCAGTCTCGCCTTGTTGGCAATGGCCACGGTGGGAGCCGTCATCCTGGTCGGCCTTGCCCATCTTTTTGGCGGCCACGCCGCCCGCCTCCCCGTGGATTGAAAGCGTCTACACGTCGTTGAAGCCGGCGCGGCTGAAAAGCACGCGTTCGGCTCCCAGACGCACGCGCATGGCGTGCATCAACTCGCGCTCGGCGCCCGGCTGAAACCAACCGTCGTAGCCCAGCCGGGCGTAAAGTTCGCCAATCTTCAACATCCGAGAACGTCGGCCATGCGCGCCATCGCCGTCGAAGTAAGTATCGACAATCACCCGATTGGCTATATCGGCCAAGGCCGCGAAGCGCTCCGGATGGTTCGGCATCATCGGCGCGACCGCAAGTTGTGTGAAAATGCCGGCCTCGCGCAGGCGGCGCACCGTAATCAGACGCCTTGCGACCGATGGCGAGGTCGGGGTCAGCGCCCGCCGCACTTCTTCGTCGTCGGTTTCAAGCGTAATCGACGCAATTACGCGTGACCCGAGCTCACGCAGAAGATCGATATCCCGCTCGATCATCGGACTACGCGTCTGCACCAGGACCCGGCGCGGCGAAAAGCGTATGAATGCCGCCAGTGCCGCTCGCGTCAGCCGCAGGCGTCGCTCCAACCCCTGGTAAGGATCGGTCGCACTCGCCATGAACACCGCGGCGGCTTCGAGTCTGCCAGCCCGATGCAATGCTTCGAGTTCACGTTCAAGATGCTCGATTAGATTGCTTTTGGCGATTACCCAGCGGCCCCACGGACCTGGGACCGCGCGCGCCACCGGCAACGCGCGCACATAACAGAACGGGCATCCGCCCGCGTCGCCGAATGCGCATCCGATGTAGGGGTTGAG
>JBOHWM010000461.1:0-11919 GCA_050736555.1 Binataceae bacterium (SeqCode) | reverse complement strand
CAGCAGGACGTCCTCAAAGCGCAACTCGAAATCACTTCGATTCTGGCTGAGACCGAGGCCACGCGAGAAGAACTGGGACAAGCTCAAGCCGATCTGAAAAGCTTGTTGGGACGCGATCCGGATTCGCCTGATATTCCGATCGGAAATGTGGAGCTGACTCCCTTCACGCTTAGTTCCAGCCAGCTTCGAGCGTTGGCAATCGCGGATTCGCCCGAACTTAGGCAGGCGCGCGAACTCGAGGCAAAAAGCACGGATTCCTTAAAGCTGGCGCGCGAAGGTTATATTCCCGATTTCACCATCGCCTACATCTACGAAAAGACCGGTGCGGCCTTTCCCGACTACTACATGGCGACGATCGGGATGAAAATTCCTCTGTATTTTTGGCGCAAGCAAACCCCGGCGATCGAACAAGCCGGCCTGGAGAAAAGCTCCGCCCATGCGCAGACCCGCTCGGTCAAGCTCTCGGTCTTGCACCAAGTACGGAATCAGCTAATCGCGATTCAAACCACCCGGCACGTCGGGCGGATTTATCGTCAGGGGCTGATTCCGCAAGCGCAGGCGACGCTTACCTCCGCGCTGGCGAGCTATCAAGTTGGCAAAATCGATTTTCAGACCTTGCTCAGCGCGGAAATCGACGTGCTGCGCCTCAAGCAGCAGTATTATCACACTGTAGCCGACCACCAGATTGCGATCGCGAAAATTCAGCAAATCATTGGTATCGCATTATGAGCGCCGCGAATCGATACTCTTGTTTTACACCACCGCGATGGAGTGAGTTATCGAAACTGTCGCCGATAATCCTCGGAGCATTCGTTTTGGCGATACTCACTTCACCTTCGCCTGTGTATTCGTCTCAGAATGCCCCGAAACTCGTTCCGGTCCAGATCTCGCCGCGTCGCCGTCAGCTTATCGGCTTGACGTTTGCCACCGTCAAGGAGAAGGAGGTTACGGATCGCATCGAAACGACCGGGCTGGTTGAACCCGACCAGCGGCTCGAAGGATACGTGCAGACTCGCTTTGCCGGCTGGATCCGGCGGGTCTACGCCGACCAGACCTACCAATACGTAAAGAAGGGGCAGCCGCTCTTCACCATTTACAGCCCCGACCTGGTCAGCGCCGAGAATGAGTATCTATTGGCGCTGCAAGCGACGCGGCAACTGGCCGGCAGCCCAGTCCAGGGCGTTGCCAGCGGCGCAAGGTCTTTGGTTGGCGCGGCGCTCACGCGCTTGCGCCTGTTCGGAGTCGCGCCAAGTGAAATCGCGCGCCTCAAACGAGAGCACACGGCCCGCGATACGGTCGCGATTGACTCGCCGATGACGGGTTACGTGGTTGAGCGGGCCGCGTTACCCAACATGTATGCGCAGCCGCAAACACGTTTGTATGCGATCACGAATCTTTCGATGGTGTGGGCGTATGCCGCCGTGTTCCAGAACCAACTCGGCGAGGTCCATGTGGGCGACCCGGTCTCAATGACGGTTGATGCTTACCCCGGACGGACCTTCGACGGGCGTGTGGACTTCATCTGGCAGGCGATCGATCCAGACACCCGCACCGCGCGCGTCCGATGCGCGTTCTCCAATCCGGAAGGCCTGCTCAAGCTCGGAATGTACGTCCGTATCGCGCTCAGGCCGCAACTCGGACGAGCATTGGTAATTCCCGATTCCGGAGTGTTTCGCACGGGCACTCACAATATCGTTTTTATCGATCGGGGAAACGGCTATCTCGAACCCAAGGATGTCGAATTGGGTGCTCACGCGGGCCACGAATTCATTGTGCTTAAGGGCCTGCATGCGGAGCAGCGCATCGTCAGTTCCGCCAACTTCCTGATCGATTCGGAGAGCCAGTTGCAGGCGGCACTGGGTACCTTTACACTGCCACCGCCCGGGGCCAGCGCCGCGGCGAACGCGCCCGTGGGTACGATCGAACTCACTACCAAGCCAAATCCTCCAACGAAGGGCGCCAACGAAGTGATCGTGTCGGTTCACGATTCATCCGGCCGTACCATCACTGACGCCCATGTCTCGGTGGTGTTCTTTATGCCCGCGATGCCCGCGATGGGGATGCCGGCGACACGGGTGACGGCCACGGCGAAACCGGGAAGCGGCATATACGTGGCCAGGGTCGATCTCGCCAGCGGCGGTATCTGGAGCGTGACCGCGATTGCAACCCGCGCGGGCCAGCGAGTCGCAAGCCGTCAGCTCACCATGTCAGTGGCGGGCGGGATGTGAAGCCAGAGGGCGCCGATGATCAACCGAACCATTGACTGGTGCAATCACAATCGCTTTTTAGTCATTCTACTTATTGGCGGGTTAGTGTTCGCCGGGGTCTGGTCATTGGAACGTATTCAGCTTGACGCATTGCCCGACATCTCCGACGTCCAGGTAATCATTCACACCCAGTGGAAGGGCGAACCGCCGGACATCATCGAGGACCAGGTCACTTATCCGATCGTCACGGCGATGTTGGCGGCGCCACGGGTTAAAGCGGTGCGCGCGCAGAGCATGTTCGACGACTCCTACGTGTTTGTCGTTTTCCAGGATGGGACCAACCTCTATTGGGCACGCAGCCGGGTGCTCGAATACCTCCAGCAATTGCAGGGAGAGTTACCGTCCGAAGTTCATCCCGTGCTGGGACCGGATGCCACCGGAGCCGGATGGGTCTACGAATACGTGCTATTAGACAAACGGCACAATTTAAACCTCGCCGATCTCACAACTTTGCAGAATTGGTACGTGCGGTACCAACTTGAGACCGTGCCGGGCGTCGCCGAGGTAGCGACGATCGGTGGTTTCGTACGGCAATACCAGGTGAAACTGGATCCGCATCGCCTGCTCGCGCTGCACATCCCGCTTGAGACGGTGATCAACAAAATCCGCGACAGCAATAACGAGGTTGGCGGACGCGTGCTGGAGATGAACGGCGCCGATTACCTCATCCGCGGAATTGGCTATATCAAAACGCTGTCAGATTTGGCGAACGTGCCAGTCGGCAGCCATAACGGCACGCCTGTTCTGGTGCGCGACCTTGGGGTGGTCAGCTTCGGGCCGGACCTGCGCCAGGGCGCGGCGGAGTGGAACGGGGAGGGCGAGACGGTCGGTGGCATCGTGGTGATGCGCTACGGGCAGAATGCGCTCGACGTCATCAACGGGGTGAAGCGGAAGATCGCGTCGATCAAAAGAAGCCTACCGCCGGGAGTGGAAATCGTCTCGGGTTATGATCGCGCGGGTTTAATTTCGGCGTCGATTTCGACTCTAACGAAGGATCTTATCGAAGAAGCGATCATTGTCAGCCTGGTAATCATCATTTTCCTCTTTCATTTTCGTTCCGCGCTCATTCCGATAATCAGCATTCCACTGGCGCTGATCGCGTCCTTTATTCCCATGTACTACCTGGGGGTGAGCTCGAATATCATGTCGCTCGGCGGCTTTGCACTCGCTATCGGCGTGTTGATCGACGCGTCGATTGTAATGGTCGAGAATAGCTACCGTCATCTCGCGGAACGAACCAAGGATGCACGCGCGCTCGCACCTGGGGAGCATGAGAGAGTCGTTATTGGCGCCGCCAAACAAGTTGGCCGTCCGCTGTTCTATTCATTATTGATCATCGTCGTTTCGTTCTTGCCGATCTTTCTGCTGCAGGCGCAAGAGGGGCGCATGTTCCGTCCGCTGGCCTATACCAAGACGTTCGCGATTATTTTCTCGTCCTTATTCGCGATTACGATAGTGCCGATCCTGATGGTTTTATTGGTCCGAGCCAGGCATTACCGGCTGGAGACGGAGAATCCGGTCGCGCACTTTTTCCAGGTGATTTATCTACCGGCCGTCCGATGGTGCCTGCGCCATCGGATTGTCACGCTGGCCGCCGCCGTGCTGTTCCTGCTGATTACGATTCCTCTTGCCTTTAAAATAGGTAGTCAATTCATGCCTCCGTTGTTTGAAGGGTCGATGCTTTACATGCCCACCGCGTTGCCCGGAATTTCGATTACCTCCGCGAGCCACCTGCTGCAGGAGCAGGATCAGATATTGAAGACATTTACCGAGGTGAAAACCGTCTTCGGCACAATCGGCCGTTCCAATAGCGCGACCGACAACGCGCCACTGGATATGTATGACACCACCATAATGCTGAAGCCGCGCGGCAAATGGCCGGCCGGTATGACCTATGATCGTCTGGTGCAGGAAATGGACGCGAAGTTGCAGTTTCCAGGTCTGTCGAATACGTGGACCATGCCGGTGGAAGACCGGCTCGATATGGAGCTTACCGGCATCAAGACGCCGGTTGGTTTAAAAATCCAGGGCCCGGAGCTTGGCGAGATTCAGAAAATCGGTTCAGAAATCGAGGAAATTCTCGGCAGCGTGCGCGGCACCCGCAGCGTCTTCGCCGAACGCGTTAACCAGGGCTTTTACGTCAACGTCAATGTCAATCGCATCGAAGCGGCGCGCTACGGCCTGACGGTCGGAGATGTGCAACGGCTGGTTACCTCGGGGATGGGCGGCGAGGACATCGCCGTTACGATTCAAGGACGCGATCGCTTTCCGATCAATGTCCGCTATCTGCGCGACTATCGCGATAATCTCGAAGCGCTTAAGCAAATGCTTATCATGACGCCGAGCGGTGCTCAGATACCTCTGGGTGAAGTGGCGGGCCTAACTCTCAGTCCGGGGCCTTCAATGATCCGGGATGAGGACGGCCGTTTGACCGCCTATGTGTTTATCGACCTTAAGACGAACGATTATGGCGGTTATGTCGCACGCGCGCAGAAATTACTGGATGCGAAGCTACGTATGCCGCCGGGTTACACGCTCAAATGGTCGGGCGAGTATGCGTTTGAGTTGCGCGCGAAGCATCGCTTGATGCTGATTCTGCCTATCGTTCTGGCCGTGATCTTTATCCTGCTCTATATGCTGTTCGATTCCATTCCGGAAACTATGATCCTGTTCTTCCCATGCGCTTTCGCGCTCAGTGGCGGACTCATCCTGCAATACCTGATGGGATTCAATTTCAGCGTCGCGGTCGCGGTTGGCTATATCGATCTCTTCGCGATCGCGGTCGAGACCGGGGTCGTGATGATCATTTTTCTCGACGAGGCCTTGGACTTGCGCCTGAACAAGGGTCCGATTGGTCACGGCGAGGTCGAGGCCGCAACTATCGAGGGCGCGGTGCAACGGCTGCGGCCTAAACTGATGACGGTGTTCGTGGTCATCCTGAGCCTGGCGCCGATCTTTTTCGAAGCCGGCAGCATAGGCAATGACGTGATGGAGCCGATCGCGGTGCCGATCGTCGGCGGCATGGTGACCTCGTCAATCGCTGTGCTTTTATTGCTGCCGGTGCTATTCGCGATGGTCAAGGAGCGTAAATTGCGTAAGGGCGCGCTCAAGCCGTCGGCTGTTGGCGCGGTCGAGGATACGTTCGATGGTCAATCGTAAAAGATCCGGCTGGAAAATGGCTCGCGCGTTTCCGTGCTAGTGCGTTGCAATGGGCACATCTGAGATCCACCTTTACGCAATGCCGTGCGGCCATGCTCGCCGCGATTGATTCCGATCAGACCTCCAGCGACGACGGTTAGCACGAGCCGTATCGCAACCTGCTGCCAACTCCAATCGCGCTGATGTGCGCAAGTCATTCCTCATGAACCAAGATGCGACAGAAAGTAGAACAATTCTGGTCGTCGACGACGTTTCCCGAATGCCGAGGCGCCTTGTCAGATCTACTGACCAGTGAAGGTTATGACGTGGCTGGTGCCGAGAACGGTTCGCAAGCCCTTGAATATCTGAGTCACGATACACCACTAAACCACTTGACCATCGAGGGGGCGCGGCTGGCACAATGGAGCGCTTGCAACCAAGGCTCGCGGGTATGGCGGTCCTTGCACTCGAATTGTAGTGATGCTCAGAATCGCACCGGATAAACACGACTTGCACATACGCCGTGTGAACTATCGCATCATGTTTGCCACGTGAAAAAATTCGCGCTTGCCGCGTTGGCGATGCTGTGTTGGACGACGTTTACTTGGGCCAGTGCGCGCAGTTGGCAGCCATTGATTCTAAAGGGTAGCGAGCTTCCGCAATTGCTCGGAGCACGGGAAGACCGCTTCGAGATGCTGGCTGTGCACGATGGCAAGCTCGTTCCGATTCCCTTCCAGGTGGATGAGGTGCTGCCCGATGGCCGTTACGCGCTGCCGCATGGCATGGACCCGGTCAAGGATGACCGTCCCGGCATATTTGATCGCGACGACCAGATTGCGGTGATGCTGTCGGACCTTGGCGTTCGCGCGCAATCCTCCGCGCTGCCCAAAGCTGCGCTGGAAATTCAGGTCGCGGACCCGCTTGGCGGTCCTGATCGCTACGCTTATATAGCGGCCGTGGATAAGCCCGCGCGCAGCACGGTCAGATATATTCACTTCGATCCCGCGCGCGACACGATCAAAACCAGCTATTACCGTATCGGCATGACGGGGGGTTGGCCGACCGATTTTGCCCTGCGACACGGGATCGAAGCAGATCCGCCCAATCTCATCGATCGTTTCAAAGTGCGAACCACCGCACGGATTCTAGGTCTGTTTAGCTATCACATGAACGAGAACGATGTGCGTAGCACGTTGCTCGGATGGAAAGTCGGGCCGGTGCGCATGATCCGGCGTGAGCGGCATTCCGTTAATATTTTCCTCGGCGTTCATTCGCCGGGTGTGCACAGCCAAGTCTTTCTCTATCGCAATTTCATGGAAAATCCGACCAAGGTGAATTTTCCGTGGATCCCACGGCTGATCTTCACGTGGCTGCACGTGCGAGTGGACGTTGATTATATCGGTTTGCACAATTTCGAGCTCAGTTGGCAGGGAATGAAGGAAGCGCCGATTGCGGTCGGCAGCCAGTCCGTGGCTGAAAAAGCGCTCGAGCATGAGCGGCCGGGGCCACAAGCAAAATGGGTGGCGTTACGTGGTGACGGCCGAATAATGATTCAGACGCTTAAGCCCTCGCCCGATTTGGCTATCGTCCACCGCTATCTTTATTATCGGTATAGCAACACGCCCGATCCGCCTGAAAAATATCCGGGACAGCATCCTGGAATCGGCTATATGACCACCGGATGGCGCAATCTAAGCAGCGGAGCGCACGTGGTTGATTCATATTTCGTAATTGCAAACGGAAGCTATAGCCCGGCAAGATTTCTGAAGGAGTTGGCGACACCACCGCGCGTCACTGTCCGGCAGGTCAAGTGATAATTTGCACAATCAGTTGGCTCGCCAGAGCCCGTGTGTTAGGTAAATCCCAAGTGATCCGCCATCCCTTCCGAGTATCCACGCCTAGATTAAAGTTCGCTGAGAAATTGACGCGTGATGCGACCTGGGGCGCCATCGTGAGCCTTGTCCAGTGGTCGTGATGGCATAAACGAATTAAGGAGAGTGCGCACTTTTCGCGCCAAACAACCCGGGGATGAAGCAGAGGTGTTGGCTTCAATCGCTATGCACGTGGGTTTCGAAAGTTGGCCCTGTGTTCAAAATCGCGCTGACCACATTCGTGGGCCTGATACTTCTGAGCGTTGTACCGTTGACGATGCCTGGCGTGTGCCAGGCGGGGACCGGCACTGATGCAGCCAGTCCAGTATCGAGCCAATCCGGCTCGTTGGAACAAGCTCTCGAAGCGCGTGGGCTCCTCGGGCTCCATCCGACTTCGGGAGTCGCCGCTTTCGCCGCGCCGGTCGGAGTCGAGGTTGACGATACCGTACAGCGGGCCAAAGGCAGCAACAAGATCATTTCCCACAGCAGCGCCTGGAGCGAGGAATTGCGCGGTAATACGCTGCGCATCGAGTTGACTAGCTTCCCGAGCGGACAATACCAGGCGGAGTTTTGGTTGTTCCCGCCGAAATCACGCGGTTGCAAAATGTTCGGGCGCATCATGTATGATGCTCGCGGGCGGCCGACCGAGAGCGTGTTCTGGCGCAACGGCAAAGGACTCAAGATCACTGGAGCGGCCAATTTCCCCAAGGAACTCTATCCCAAGGAAGTGCCGGCCGTCGCGGTGCCGCGAGCGCTCAATGATTCAATGAATGCCGGGTCGCAGGGCGTTATTAATCAGCAGGTTACGCCGTTCGGTTACGTCGATCTGCATCTGCATGTGAGCGACGCCGCTCCGATCGAGACGCCGGCCGGGAAATTCCCGGCGGTCAAAGTGGAATCGCAGGCGGATATCGCCACACTGCTGCCGGGATGGCCGCATTTCCTGTTTCGCGTGGTTTCACCATTCATTCCGCGCACCACTTACTATTTCGAAGCGCACGCTCCCTACCGATTATTGCTTAAAGAACAGGAGGGGACACCGCTAATCGGCGGACCGGAAGCCAACACCGAACTGGTGCGCTACTATATCGCGGGTGCTACCGCCGACGCCGCCGCTCCAGGCAAAATGTTGCCGCAATGAAAATTCATGGCGGTGAGGCCGCGGCGTTTCAGGGCTAGACCGGCGGTTCGAAGATAGTGGTCGCTTATCGCTTAATGGCCGACGGCGTCGTTTTGATTCACGCCGCGTACGTCGCCTTCGTTGTCGTCGGATTCGTCCTTAT
This sequence comes from Binataceae bacterium (SeqCode), assembly GCA_050736555.1. Classification (GTDB taxonomy): domain Bacteria; phylum Desulfobacterota; class Binatia; order Binatales; family Binataceae; genus JBOHWJ01. The sequence continues at coordinate 3,360 of JBOHWM010000461.1, read as the reverse complement.
TGTGGCTGGCGTGATCGCAGGATGGGCGTGGGTTCGCTCGTTCTGGTTTCGAGCGGCCCATTTGGCGGCGATCGCTTTGGTATGCGCCGAAGCCCTGGCTGGAGTTGCCTGTCCGTTGACCACGCTGGAGAGCTGGCTGCGAACGCGAGCCGGGCAAGCGGGTTATTCGCGCGACTTCGTCGGCTACTGGGTTGACCGGCTTATCTTCTACCATTTTCCGCCATGGGTGTTCGTTGACGCCTACCTTATGTTCGTTACGCTGGTACTGATCGCGTTCGTTGCCGCGCCGCCGCGATGGCCCGGCGAGCATTCCACTGTTCGCGAGGAAATACCGTCGCGCCGCATGCCGATGCGCTGACGCGATTCGGCGGCGCCCGGTCCATGGTTGTCGCATCCGCCAGGATTACATAAAAGTTAATTGGTTAAGCTTTAGAAATGGAGCCGGAATGAAAACATCGCTCTTCTATTTGCCCTCGGTCGGCAGTCAGGATCAAATCGAACACGGCAAGGCCGGACTGCGCGGCGAGCTTTACGATCAGATGCTCAAGGAGTTGAGCGAGCAAGCCAGGCTGGCGGATTCGCTCGGTTACGATTCGATGAGCTTCACTGAACATCATTTCCACGTCGAAGGCTTCGAGTTGTCGAACAACCCGATCATGCTCGACCTTTTCATAGGGATGCAGACCAAACGGCTGCGCGTCGGTCAGTTGGGCGTGGTGCTGCCCGCCAATAACCCGATTCGCGTGGCCGAGGATATCGCCATGCTCGACCATATGACCGGCGGACGCGCCAACGCCGGCTTCGCGCGCGGCTATCAGCGGCGATGGGTCGACATCATGGCGCAGCAGACTCATGGGATTCACGGCGCGCAGCCGCATCAGCATGACGAAATCGATGCTGCTAATCGGGCGGCGTTTGAAGAATGCTACCGGATCATCAAGAAGGCGTGGACTGAGGAAGAGCTTAGATATGACGGGCGCTATTGGCGTGTGCCACCGGGCGAAACGCCATGGAATATCGATGCGACGAATAAGTGGGGACTCGGCGTCGAAAACGGAATTGTCAAAGCTGTCAGCGTGGTGCCCAAACCCGTGCAGAAGCCGCATCCGCCAGTGTTCCAGCCGTTCGCTTCATCCGAGCGTAGTATCAGATGGTGTGCGAGCGAGAACGTAACGGCGATTTTGCCGCCGCTCTTTCCCGACTATGAGCATCACCTGTGTGAAATCTACGCGGAAGTTTCGGGCAAACAACTGGGCGAGGGCATGGGCATTCTACGCGACATCGTGATCGCGGATAGTGACGCGGAGGCGAAGGACATCTGGCGCCGGAGTGGCTACTTCTGCGGTCATGAATGGTTCGAGCCGTTCGGTTTCTCCAAGGGATTGGATAATCCGAAGACCGGCGAGACGCCGGACCTGTTCGATAACAGCCTGGCCCTGGTGGGAACGGTCGATACCGTGACGCGACAGATGGAACGGCTGTTGAAGCGGCTACCGGTCAGATGGCTTTTCGCATGGATGTATAACGGCCTGATGCCGCACGACCGCCTGATGAAGGTAATCGAGTTGTTCTGGACCAAGGTGCTGCCACGCATCACCGACGCGGCGTGAGCAGCGATTTGGCGCTGATGATCAACCGTTAAGGAATATAGCGGTTATGCGCTGAACTGTGATAAAGCTGCTAAAAGCATGCCGCTAAAACGTATCGGAGACACTGAAAAGCTTACGGTTGGCGCGCTCCGCACCGCGCTTCAGACCTTGGTGGCACCGCAGCTTTCTGATATCGCCGACCGGCTGACTCGCGTCGAAGCCCGTCTTGACGGAGTGGGCCATCGTTTCGGGGTGATAGAAAAACAACTCGCCGACTTCCACGAATCGACGCGAGAAGTCCTGCGATCAATGCGCAACGAAATGGATGCTCGTTTCAACGCGGTGCAATCAAATTTTGACATGGTGCGTGGGGATATCAAGCGGCTCGACGTTATTTCGGAGTTGCGCGAACGGATAGCCTCGCTCGAAGCGAAATTAGCCCAGCAGAATTAATCTGGGAGATTTCACATGGAATATGAAATTGAAGATAACGTTCCGATTCCGGCTATCACTCGATCAAATTTAGGTCGGTTGCCCATTGGTGCGAGGACGTCTCAATCAAGGTTCAAGCCACATTTGCTGCGTGCGTTAGCAAACGTTGGCGGCACGGCGCGGACCGGGCAGTTACGTGCCGAGGTTTTACGAGTCGCCGAATTGAATTCTGCCGATCGTGAGCATCTCGCTGGAAATCCGCAACGGCGTTGGTGGAATGCGGCTCAATGGGAACTTCAAGTGATGAAACGCGATAATTTAGTGCGAAATGTGTCGTGAGGCGTGTGGTCTTTAGTTTAAACGCTCAGAAAGTATGCCGATAGCCGGCTTGTTTCAATTTATCTGAAGTCATGTGACGGTGGGATCGCGCCGCCGAGCTTTAATTCGTGGAAGCGGCGGCCCTTCACATGAATTATGCCTTCCTGCTTCTGCAACGGTCCTTCCACCAGCAACATCGAAGCGTGATGCAATAGGGCGCGATTCTCGTGAAACAGGTCGGGGGTGACTATCACATTGGCTATACCTGTTTCATCCTCCATCGTGATGAATAAAAAGCCCTTGGCCGTACCGGGGCGCTGACGCACGATCACCACGCCCGCTACTTTGACCCATTTGCCTTTATCGATTTGCGCCAGATCCGCCGCGCTCGCGATGCCGCTCGCTTTCAGTCTGGCGCGCAGATGAGCCATCAGATGAGGGCCTACGGTGACGCCGGTAGCGGCATAGTCGGCCATCGTATCTTCGAGCGGCATTATTGCGGGCAGGCCAATACTGTTCGCATGCCCGCGATTCTCACGTACTTGGTCGTCAACCGTACCGTTAATTTCAATGCAGTGATCCGCAGGCTCGGCGCCGGCGAGCAGGCTTGAGGGATCGCGTTCGACGGCGGCGGCTTGCCATAATGCCTCGCGCCGCGAATGGCCGAAACAGGCGAATGTGCCTGCCCATGCCAACGACTCGATTTCGCGTTTGTCGGGCGCCACGCGCGCGGCGAAATCGGCGAGTGATTTGAACGGCCGCCGGCGCCGTTCGTGTTCGATCCGGATTCCGGTTTCTTCACGCAGGCCGTTGACGTAGCGCAGGCCCAAGCGCAGCGCATTACGCCCGAACACGTGCGTATCGCTCGTTTGCCTGAGGGATATGGGCGAACTATCCGCGGAGTCGATTTCTTCGAGCGTGCATTTCCAGTCTGAATGAGCAACACTGATGGGCCGCACCTCGACGCCATGGCGGGCGGCGTCCTTCACCAGTGTTGATGGATGGTAGAACCCCAGTGGAT
>JBOHWM010000460.1:0-3464 GCA_050736555.1 Binataceae bacterium (SeqCode) | reverse complement strand
GCACTCAGCATGGCGGGCAGGAGACCACGATCGTGAGCTTTCATTTGACGCTGCTGCACCTGGGCATGATCATCGTCGGCACGCCCTACTCTGATCCGCATCTGACCGTCATGAACGAGATAACCGGCGGTGGGCCGTACGGCGCGTCCACGCTGGCTGGCGCCGACGGCCGCAGCCGTCCGGTAAGCGAGAACGAACTCGCGATCGCGCGTTTCCAGGGACGTCACGTCGCCACGATCGCGAAGAAACTCAAAGAAGCGAGCTAACGAGCAACTTCATAAAAGTCCGCCGGGAGCAAAATCATGATTCGTAAAGCTGATGAGCGCGGACGTACGCGGCTCGAATGGCTCGATAGCCGCCATAGTTTTTCTTTCGCGGATTACTTCGACCCTGATCACATGGGTTTTTCCAGCTTACGCGTGATTAACGACGACCGCATCGCGCCGGGCGGCGGCTTCCCAACCCATGCCCACCGCGACATGGAAATCATCACCTATGTACTGAGCGGCACGCTTCAGCATCGCGACAGCATGGGCAACGGCTCGATAATTCGGCCCGGCGAAGTTCAGCGCATGAGCGCTGGCACGGGCATCACGCATAGCGAGTTCAATCCCTCTCCGGATGAGGCGCTCCATCTGCTGCAAATCTGGATTTTGCCGGCGCGCCAGGGACTGGCGCCGAGCTACGAGCAGCGACCCTTCAATCCGGATGAGCTGCGCGGCCACTTGCGGCTGGTCGGGTCACCGGAAGGCCGCAACGACGCGGTGACTATCCATCAAGACGCGTGGATGTATGCCGGCACTCTTGCTGACGGCGCCACCACGCCATTCGATATCGAGCACGGCCGCAAGGCTTATCTGCAGGTCGCGCGCGGCGGTGTTACGGCCAATGGAACCGCTCTTGAAGAGGGCGACGGCGCGACCTTTGAGCGTGAACAGCATCTCGATTTTCGCGCGAGCACGGAAGCCGAGTTGCTACTCTTCGAACTCGCCTGAGATTATCTTCAACTGGCCTCGGAATTACGGCACCGGAGCCGCCGCCATCAAACCGGCGGCTTCGTCATAACCCAGCATCAGATTGAGATTCTGCACGGCCTGCCCGGCGGCGCCCTTGCCAAGATTATCGATGGCGGTCAAAACGCATAGCGTGCCGGAACGGCGCTCGAGTACGAAAGCCAGTTCGCAGAAATTCGTCGCGCGCACGTTCTTCAATTCCGGCAATTCGCCGGGTTTGAGGATTCGTACAAAGCGCGACTTGGCGAAACTTGCCTCGAAGGCCGCACGCACGTCTTGCTCGGTGGTTCCCGAACGCGGGCGCATGAAAATCGAGGTTAGAATGCCGCGCGTCACCGGCAACAGATGCGGCACGAACATCACGGCCACGTCGCGTCCGAGAGCAAAACCGATTTCCTGCTCGATCTCCGGCGTGTGGCGATGGTTGCCAACTTTGTAGGCGCGGAAATTTTCATTCACTTCAGCAAAAAGTTGCTCGACGGCGGCCTGTCGGCGCGCTCCGGTAGTGCCGGATTTGGCATCAATCACGATCGATGAGGGATCAATCAGGTCGCGCCGGATGAGCGGCAGTAATCCCAGCAACGCTCCGGTCGGATAGCAACCGGGATTCGCCACCACGCACGCCTCTCGTAACTCTCGCGCATGAAATTCTGTCAAGCCATAGACGGCCTCTTTGAGCAACGCCGGGGCGGGGTGTTCGACACCGTAGGTTTGACGGTAGGCGGCCGGTTCCTTGAGGCGAAAATCAGCCGACAAGTCGACCACCTTGATACCGTCGGCCGCCATCTCCGCCACGATCGGCGCACCGACTCGCTCGGGCAGGCAGGAAAGCACCGCTTCCGCACGGCCCTTCAACAACCCGGAGCGCAACTCCTCGAACGGCGGCAGATCAATCCCCGCCATGTGCCGGTAAACGTCGGCGACTTCGCGGCCGGCGTAATGCTCTGAGGTGAGCACACTCAGCTCGATAAATGGATGTCCAGCGAGAATACGTACGGCTTCGATACCCGAATAGCCGGACGCTCCCAACACCGCTGCTTTGACCCTGTCGTGCGACGCCATCAGGGACCTCGAGGTGCCTCCAAAAATTAAAGTCGGTTTAATTGAAGTATCACGAAAGCGCGCTTATCGCCAGTTCCAGGGCGAGGGTGAATGCTCCAGATTAAAGGGGAAAAGGATTTACCGCGGTGCCGCGCTCAGCGAAGTGAGAATTAGCCACGCGTGCGCGAGTACGAGGATACCCGCGCACGCGAGTAATTTTGTTTTAGCGTTTGGAGTATTGCGGACGCTTGCGCGCCTTGTGGCGCCCGTACTTTTTGCGCTCGACCTCGCGCGGGTCGCGCGTCAGCATGCCGTTCTTACGCAATGCCGGGCGCAGTGCCTCGGAAGCCGCCACCAGGGCACGCGAGATACCATGGCGTACCGCATCGGCCTGCGCCGCCGTGCCACCGCCCTTTACACTGGCGATGATGTCGTACTGATCACGAGTCTCGGTCAGCTCGAACGGCTCCATGATGCGCATGCGTGCAGTGTCGCGTGGGAAGTACTCTTCGAGCGGACGATCGTTGACGGTGATAGCGCCGGTCCCCGCGAGCAACCGTATAGCCGCAACCGCGGTTTTGCGTTTGCCAGTGGCCCAGATGATATTTTTTCTGTCTGCCATCGATGTCTCGCTCAGGCTCCAACTTCAGCGGCGGAACCAGCGGCCGCGACTGCCGCACGGGAAAGGTTAAGAAAGGTCGGCTGTTGCGCGGCGTGCGGGTGCTCGGCGCCACGATAAATCTTGAGCTTGGTAAAAAGCCGCCGTCCTAGACGATTCTTGGGCAACATCCCACGCACCGCCAATTCCAACAAGCGCTCCGGCCGCGTTTCGAGCAGCTTGCCGGCGGTGACACTGCGAATCCCGCCTGGATAACCGGTGTGGCGATGATAGATCTTATCCGTCAGTTTGGCGCCGGTGAGCCGCACCTCGGCGGCATTAATGATCACCACGAAGTCGCCGGCGTCCTGATGGGGCGTGAAGTCGGCGCGATGTTTGCCACGCAAGATGCTGGCGGCGCGCGCCGCCACGCGTCCCAACGGCCGGTCGCTGGCGTCGATCACGATCCAGCGACGGCCACGCAGAGCGGCTTCGCGCGAAACGCTCCTGGTTTGTTCGCTCAGTTTCAAGTTCCGTGTCCATCCCGCCGCATTGCGCAGCCTGCCACGCTGCGGCGCTGTTGATTTGGCGGGGCCGATGGGATTTGAACCCACGACTTCCGACGTGACAGGCCGGCGTTCTAACCGGGCTGAACTACGACCCCGCCGCGAACCCATTCTTTTATCTGGTCTGACCGCCAGAGACAACCGGCTGCAAAGCGAGCACTGCGCAGCGGGACGAACATCCGGCGTGCTTCTCTGCTTATGCTTGTCGGCGCGGCAGCGCTGGCCTATACGTCTATCCGATGGCGC
>JBOHWM010000459.1:0-2388 GCA_050736555.1 Binataceae bacterium (SeqCode) | reverse complement strand
CAATTTGAGCGTGTACTGCGAGCGGGCGGGGACTGTCGCAAGAGCAGTGGTGACTCCCAAAGCGGCCGAGACCGGGCGCCACACGACCGACGCCAGACTTCCCACCGTGCCCGGATGGATCGTCAGATCCACCACGTCATCGTTGACGAACATCGGAGTGACGTTGAATTCGCCCCTGAAATTGAAAGGCTGAAACAGCCGGTCATCGACGATCACTTCGCCCGTGACTTGCTTGATGCCGGCCGCCGCCACTTGTGCGGCCAGCGCTTTGTACCCGGCCAGAGGATCGGGCGCCGTCAGCACCGCGTTACCGAGCGAATCAGCTTCGTTGTGATCATAATTGCTCAGTGCGATCGTACCGTCTGGATTGGTTCTGCCGCCCATCGTCAGGTCGCCCGACGCGAGCAGGATGAGATTGCCGTTCAGAATACCGGAGCTATCAACCGTACCTTCGCGAAATACGGGAGTGTTGTACGCATGATCGGGCCCTATCTGGTTCATTAGCTCGCCGACGGTGAACACCTTGCGCACCGAAGCGATAAAGAATTGATGTTTCGGCCTGAGATTTATCAATACCTTTCCGCCGCTCCGGTCGATTACACGCAACCCCCAGAGCGACTTTTTATACATCGGTTTGTTAATTACCGCACGGATGTCAGCGGGAACATTCGTGTTTCCTCCGGGAGCAGTGGCCGAGCCACTGTGGGTATCACATCCGTCGATAAAAAGTGCAATGAAGGAGAAAACCAAAAGAAAGGCTATCAAGCGGCCGCAATGTCGCATCCGTGTTTTGTTACGCTTGATAACGAATCAAGACAAGCGTGGACGGTCGGCCGAAGCGGGCTCACTGCCGCGGCGCTTTTAAGATCCGTTTAAAGCGTAAACCCGCCGATTTACGCGGGAACGGCAAATATGCTGCTCAATTCAGCAGGATCGAGGCGGATTCCGAAGTGAAACGGCCCAAATTCCGCGTAGCGGGCACTCGATTCGTCAAAGCGCATTTCATAGACCAGTTTCTTGAACACCAGCGGATCATCCGCGAACAGGTCCACGCCCCATTCCCAATCGTCAAAGCCGATCGAGCCGGAAATGATTTGCGTGACCTGGCCGGCATAGCGGCGGCCAATCATGCCGTGCTCATGCATCTGTTCGCGTCGTTTTTCGATCGGCAACGCGTACCAGTTATCGTTGCCCGCGCGCCGCTTATTCATCGGGTAAAAGCACAGATAGCGGCGCTCGGGTATCTTCGGATATAAACGCGCGGCGAGCTTCTTGCGCTGGCTTGCGAGTTCCTCCGCCGCGGCATTTTGCCAATCCGGTGAATCGGGCCGTAATCCTTTGCTCACGAGCTCCGTGGATAATTTGACGGTCGCTTCATACAAGCCAATTTCAACCACGGAAAGATAAGAGGTCACAGGCTCCAGAAATTCACTGAGGCGGAGTCGCCCGATTTCGAGTTCGGCTGCCGACAATTGTTCGAAGTCACGGCGAAAATGAACGATGATAAGGTCGCCCTTATGCCCGAGTTGGACAAATAACCCACTCTGGCCGTCCTCGCGTCTGGCCATCGCGGTCAGCAGCCCACCCGCCTCATCGAGTGCGTGACCACGCGGGCCCGCCTCCAGCGCGTTCCATTCGCGGCGACGGAGGCGAAAGAACTGATGAAGTATACTGAAGCCCTCCAAGGTGTAGGGCACCGCCGGAAGTGTGGAAATCGAATCGTTGCCTCGCTCGTGCTTCATGGCTCCATACTATTCCAACTGGACAGCGAACACTTGTGGTACGACTCGTGACGTCGCATTGGTCCAGTCGGCGAGTGAGAACTGTTTCTCTGAGCGGCGTTCACCGCCGCTAATTCCATCATTCGACTTAGCAATTGAAAATACCGAGCCATTGGCGGCGGTCGCTGATAATCGGACGGCGTGTCTTCATGAGTTCGTACGCGTCGTCGAGACTCATCCCGCGCCGAGTCTTCAGAAACCAGGCAACCACCAGCGGCGCACGTTCACAGCCTTCTTCGCAATGCACCAGCACGCGCAGACTAAGCTTAAGCGCGGCGTCGATTAGCGCGGCCGTGCTGTCCAGCGTCGCCCGCCCATTCTCCAAAAACGGCATCCATATAGCCCGGTCCGGTTCGCTCCGCGGCTTGTCCTGCAACACGCAGATGACCATTCCGTTGAATTCGCGGCGGGCGTCGTCAAGATCGCCGACAAACAGGTTGGGAATGATCTCGGTCTCCATTTAACCTCAGGACGCGGCGCTGGAAGCGGCAAGCGCCGCCTCCCGGCGCCGTATGAGCAGCGCATAAATCGGCACGGCACTCAGCGCGATCAGCAGACCCGGCCAAGTGTAACGCGGTCGCACAATCAGCAGATCAATCATCAGAGC
>JBOHWM010000458.1:0-5863 GCA_050736555.1 Binataceae bacterium (SeqCode) | reverse complement strand
CTTTTGGAGTGTTGTTAGCAAGCCCGTATCGTTACTGAGATCAAAATGCTCGGCGGAAATGACTTCGAGCAATTTGAGCAGTGCCAGCTTATCGAGATCGGAGGGATCCCGTTTCAATCGCCGCACTGTGAGGGGAACGATCTTCGGGCCATTCGCCGCCACCTGCTCAAGCACATAGGGGTCGGGCGGATTACGTTCGGTGCGGCCTTGAACATACAAGTCGAGCTGCATCGGCAATGAATAATTCCCGATAGCGCTGCATCGATGCGCCGGCGTTTTCGACCAAAAATCCTGGTTGAGGCCGCCGAAGGTATTCCGATACAGGGCGCAACTGGCCAGACCGAGTGCGCATAGCGCCATGATAATTCCCAATGGCGCCAAAGCCTGGAGATGACTTACGGGCGGATTCGCGGGGCTATTTGGAATCGGTTCATAGCGTCGCGACCCGGTTTTCGCCAGCCGCCGCTTCGAGCGAGAGTCCGCGCGTCTCATCGATAAAGAGCCCCCACAACAGCGCGCTCGGAATTGAGAGCAGCGCCAAATAACCAGCCACCACTGAAAGTCCGCCCATGCGTGCCGCCAACGCAGCGATCGTAACTTGGGCGATGATCGCCGAAAGAGCGACCACCAGCGTGAGCCAGCCGATGATAGTGCCGCGCAAGGCGGTGGGAAACAACTCGGTCACGGCGGAATTGGCCGCCGTGATAACCGCATTGCCCATGATGGAATACCAAAGATTCGCGATTCCGAGCCATAAAATCGGATGGGCATAATGCGGCGGCGGACCCCAAAAGAACGGCACCGTACCCAACGTGACCGCGCACCCTAGCACCGTGATTGTGCGTACGCGTCCGAAACGCTCCGCCGCCCACGCTCCAAGTGGGAAGCCGCACAGGCCCACGCCTCCGGCGATTAAGATGATCGCGCTCGCGTCCGTGGCCGAGAGGTGAACCACCGAGACGGCGTGGAAATAGGCCCAACTGACGACTGCGACTCCAGCGGTCTCGCCCAGCAGCGTTGCGATGATCAGCGGAATCGCGCGTCGGCGATAAAAGGGTGAGAAGATATCGTAAAAATGGCTATCGGAACTGCCGGAGGCCGCCGCCTGCTCCCAGCGATGGCTCTCCGGCAGGGTGCGGGCCAGAAACGGCAACAAAATGAAACCGGCGATTGGCAACAGCAACAGCCATCGCCAGGACCATCCAAAATGCGCCAGCACCGGCATCAGGATGAGGCATACGCCGCCGCCCAAGGCGCGCGCCAACCCTCCATAACTCTGGCCCTTGGCGCGCTCCGTGATGGGCAGTGCTTCAGCCAACATCACGATGGCGCTCGCAAAGGTCGCCCCGATAAATGCGTAGACGCCGATTTCGCATACGATGAACCATGCCGCGCGGGTGGAGAGCGCGGCGCCGATCGAGAAAAGCGGCGTGCCAACCAGGCTCCACAGCAGGACGCGGCGCCGTCCGACGCGATCGGCTAGATGCGACAGGCCGAGCGCACCGAGCGCGTTGATCGAAATCCACGCGAACATTTGCGCGATGCCGGATTGGTCAAGGTGAAAGCTCTGGGCGATCCAAGGCGCCGCGATGCCCAAAATCGCCAAGGTGTAGCCTTGGTAATAAAGCATCGCGACGACCGCACGCACGGTTGCGCGCCCATGGCCCGCGGGAAACGATTCCGTCGGCGAGACGTCGGCATGGGTGGAGGAACCGGTCGCGACAGATGAGTTGGCACCGCCGTCCTCAGGCGCACTCTCAGGCGTCAGCAGGATGTCCGGCCGTGCTGTTTCGTCCACTATCTCACCCCGTAAAGTGCGCTCAGTGTACGCGGTCAAGCCGATCCGCACGAGTGATAATCTTTAGCTGAGGTCTTCATCGGATGGCGAAAAATGCGGCTTGACAAAATGAACGTTCATTCATTAGCCTAACCTTTGTAGGCACTCGGTGGGGGTGGTCCACTTGGTTCGCGGTTGTCCGAACGAGCGTCGGCATAGAATACTGTCATGGTCGGGGCGAGCCGTATCGCTAATCAAGACGAGGCACTGGCGCGGATGCGCAAACGCCAGATTTTCCTCGCTCTCACGCGTGTGCTCGCGCGCAAATCCTTCCATGAAGCGACCGTCAAGGAGATCGCGCTCGAGGCCGGGCTCGCCGCTGGTTCGATTTACGTCTATCTGAAGAGCAAAGCCGAGATTTTGCTGGTGATGGTTGAGTCGATGGTGGGCGAAGTGACCGACGCGCTGCCCGAGATTCGTGCCCGCACCGAAGGCGACCCGCGCCGCGAGTTGCTTGGAATCATGCGCGCGGCGCTGGATGTGATCGGACGCTATCCGGAAGCTTTCGCGGTGATCAATCACGAGGCCCATTACCTGGTGCGGCGACCCGAATTCCGCGCGCACCTGATGGCCATCGTGGTCGGTTACAAATCCGCCCTGAAAGAAGCCCTGGAACGTGGCCGCGCGATGGGCGTGATCCATTATGAGCATCTGCCAAGCGCGGTTGAGGCCATCCATATGCTCTGCTCGGGGCTGGCGACGGGCGGCGACCAGTTGGCGAGAATCGACAAAGAGACTTACTGGCGCGAGATCACCGGAATCCTTGAAGGGCGCTTCTTCAATCCCGCGGGATCGTCAGAGGCAATCGCGCGCCAGCGGGCGGCAACAGGGAGGCCGTGAGTCCGACCAATGCCTTTTCATGATCAACGAACCCTCGAAGGCGTTTACAGCGTGCGGCAAAGCGCCCGCTTTCTGATGAATTACCGTTATGCCGAAGAGCGCATGATGCGGATGATGGCGGGGTGGATAGCGTTGACCCCTGAAATCCCCGTCAAGCTCGAAATGGCGCGCCAGGTCTATGAAGATGCGCTTCACGCCGATGCGCTCGGCAAGCGATTGTCCGAATTACGGAGTCAGGCGCAGGTCTCCCGTCCGCCCAATGAAAGCTTCGTCGAGTTCATGAACGCGATTGAAGACAAAGAGGAATGGGAGGACACCATCGAGCGGCTGGTCGGAATCCATCGCATGCTGAAACCACAGTTGGTTTCCCACTACAGCTCGCATCTGGCCGCCGCCAACCCGGTCTATGAGCCGCCGACATTGCGCATCCTCGCCCATATGGTCGAAGAAGAAAAGCGTCATATCGAACGCGGCTCCGTGCTGCTCAACGACCTGCTGAATTCCGGTGAAAAATATCGACGTGCCGCACTATGGCAGGCGCATCTGGAAGAACTGCTCGCCGCCGCCGGCGGGATAACCGGTTTCGAAGAGGCCGAGACGCGCAGGCTCGGTCGTAGCTGATGGCATTCGTGAAATCGCGCATGACAATTCCCTCGGAACTGCTCGCCGCGGTGGACGCCCATTGCAACGCGATCGTTGCTAACGATGAACGCGTGGCGGAGGCTCTCGTCGATGCGCATGCGCGCCCGGCCCATCGGGCGGCGATCGCGCGAGTCGCCGAGATGCGGCCGTTTACCCACGCCGTTACGCTGGCGCGCGCCCGCGTTGGCTTCCAGTACATCGTCAAGGTACGCATCAGCGGCTCTAAGGGGCGGCTCGATTTGCAAAACCGTTGGTATGAAACTAATAGCGAATGGCGCATCGTTGAGATTGAAGATCTCGGCGTGCGCTCGCCATGGAAGAAGCCGGACGAGGCAGTCAACCATGCCTGACCTTGGTGAGCGCGCCAATGTGATGGGACCGCAGCCGCTTGAGCCGCGCAAGCCGGCGCCGGCCGCGATGCTCGAAGCCGCCAACCATATTCTGCGGCTGCTGGCTGAACCTCGCGAGCCGGAACTCATCGCGATTGCCACACCGGCCGCACAAAAAGAAATGGCGGAAATGATCGCGGCGATCCCGCATGAGGCCTGGGAACGGATAGAAATTGTCGCCACCGCTCGCGTCAACAATCATCATTACGTCAAAGTCCGCCTGCATGGCGGCAACGGCACGAGCTTTACGATGCAGATACGCCTGGGTGAACGTGACGGGCGTTTGGTTGGTATGGGAGGCGTTGAATCTCACCGGGCGCCGCGGCGCTTGGACGCGTTGAGGAGTCATACTTATGCAAAGAATGATACCGGTCGATAAGCTCGCCCGCCCCGACGCTTACATCATGGAACCGCTGGAAAGGATGTTCCAAGCGCGCCTCGACCAGGGGCTCGACCCGGTCACCGTGATGCCGCACGAGGAGGATTTCCTCAAGGGCCGCCTGCACGGGATCGCCGTCGGCGAGATGCAGGCGATGGAAGCGGCGGGCCGCACGCTGTTCGATTTTCCCGACGCGCCATGGGAATTCCAGCTCGATATGGCCCGGCAGGTGTGGGACGAATCCCGTCATGCCGAGATTTTCGCCAAGCTGCTCGAATATGTCGGTTCTTATGTTGGCGAGTTTCCTGAGAGCGAAGTGCTGTGGTCGTGCACGCAAATCGATGACCCAGCCTGCCGCGTCGCCGGCATTAATCGCGGGCTTGAGGGACTCGCCTGCGATGTGTTCGAGCAGATGATCCGGCTGGCTCAAAAGATGGGTGATCCGGTAATCGAACGCGCCGTGGATTATGTTCTGGCCGATGAGATTACGCATGTGCGGATGGGCTCGAAGTGGATGCGCAAGCTGACCGAAGACGACCCCGAACGCTTGCGTAAGGCTCAGGACTTTCAGAATAATATTGATAACCTGTTCAATTTTCAGGGCGGCCGTACGACTGAAGCCGGCGCGCCTCAAGTGCCGCTCGAAATTAGCGGGCGGCGGCTTGACTTCGATTCCACTCTGACGATTGCGAAAGAGGCAAGGATTTTGGCCGGTTTTACCGAAGATGAACTCGAACGACTGTACCAAGCCGCCTCGCGCAGCGCCGCTTATTGAATTCAGGAGTTTCGATTATGCGTCGAATGATTCCGGTTGACCGTCTGGCCCGCGAAGATCGCTTTGTTCTGATCCGTGGGCGCCGAAACCGTGAAATCCGCGAAGAGCAGGGACTTGACGATCGCTCAATGATGTTTGACGAAGAGGCCTTGCGCGTGCGCCTGCACGGTATCTTTTGCGGCGAAGTGCAGGCGATGGAAGCGGCGGGCCGCACGCTGTTCGATTTTCCCGACGTGCCATGGGAATTCCAACTCGATATGGCGCGGCAGGTGTGGGATGAGTCGCGTCATACCGAAATTTTCATGAAGCTGCTGGAGTACATGGGCGCGCAGCCCGGTGATTATCCGGAAACCGAAATTCTGTGGCGATGCACGCAGGCCGATGATCCCGCCGCTCGCGTCGCCGGGATTAATCGCGGGCTCGAAGGGCTGGCCTGCGACGTCTTCGATCAGCTCATCCGGATCGCGCAGAAAAATGGCGACGAGGTGATCGAGCGCGCGGTTGACTATGTACTGGCCGACGAAATCACACATGTGCGGATGGGCTCGAAGTGGATGCGCAAGCTGACGGAGGGTGACCCGGAACGGCTGCGCAAGGCGCAGGAGTTCCAGGATAATCTCGACGATATTTTCAGCTTCCGCGGCGCGCGGCGCGCAGTCGAAGACGCCGGCAATGACAACGCGATCACGATTGCGCGCGAAGCGCGGCTGCTGGCCGGCTTCAGCGAAGAGGAAATCCAGCGCTTGATTGAGGCTAGCCGCAAAAGCGCGGCGTATTGAAGCCGCGTTCGTAAATCAGCCGAATTTTGGTGCGTCAGCGCCCTTTGCCTTAAGCTGGTCCGCAACGACGCGGCGAAGCATTGTTTGGCTGTCTCTCCGTTTTTGTCATCCCGACCGCACTAGCACAGCCGAAGGCGGAGCGAGCAGGCAAGTCTGCGAGTGTAGCGGAGGGATCTCGACGCGGCTGGACTAAACAATACGACAATTTCAGCGGTTCGGACC
>JBOHWM010000457.1:0-2022 GCA_050736555.1 Binataceae bacterium (SeqCode) | reverse complement strand
TCCGTGGAGGAGATTGGGCGTAGATGCAGCGAACACTCTGGAGTGGTTTCATGCGCGCTTCGGCTGATTTTCCCCTCCGGCCCGCTCTGCGCGTACAGGGCAACACACTCACATATGCCGCACTGAGAGAAATGGCCTCTCGGATTGCGGCGACGCTACAGCTTGACGCCAGTAACTCCGATTCGCCCCTGAGTGCTGTATTCGCCTATCGTAGCCCTGTCGCCTTTGCTGGCGTGCTTGGTTCATTGTTGGCTGGGAAAGGTTATGTCCCGCTTAACCGAACATTTCCATTAGAGCGAACGCTGGCTATGCTGCAGCGTTGCGAATGTCGTTCGGTGGTGGCCGACGCTGAATCGTTTCCACAGTTGGAATCGCGTCTGGCGCGAATTCAAACCTCGCTCCTGATTGTTCTGCCCGAAACCGCGAATACTGGCGAATTGCGCCAGCGCTGGCCCAGGCATCGCTTCGTCGGTGCGGCTGAAATGGCGCAAGCAAAGGATTGGCGCGAACCCACGGTCGCCCCGGATGCGATTGCCTATCTGCTCTTCACCTCGGGCAGTACAGGAGTACCTAAGGGCGTTGTCGTTGCTCAACGAAATGTCGTGTCTTTTGTTGAGTACATGGTTGAGCGTTATCAAATTACGGAGAGCGACCGTCTTTCGCAGACTTTTGATTTGACCTTCGATCTCTCCGCTTTTGACATGTTCGTTGCCTGGGAGCGTGGTGCGCTGCTGTGCTGTCCGTCGCGAAAAGCGTTAATCAGTCCCGGCAGATTCATTCGCGACAATGAGCTCAGCGTATGGTTCTCGGTGCCTTCCATAATCGCCTTCATGAAGCGGCTTGGGCAGCTTAAGCCGAACCAGTATCCGTCGCTGCGCTTGAGTCTTTTCTGCGGCGAGCCGTTACCCGTTTCTTCCGCG
This sequence comes from Binataceae bacterium (SeqCode), assembly GCA_050736555.1. Lineage (GTDB taxonomy): Bacteria > Desulfobacterota > Binatia > Binatales > Binataceae > JBOHWJ01. The sequence continues at coordinate 1,102 of JBOHWM010000457.1, read as the reverse complement.
GTCAGTTGGCTGGAAGCGGCACCCAATGGTTCGCTGGAGAATCTCTACGGTCCGACCGAGTTGACGATTGCATGCACGCATTACCGTTGGCATCCGACACGTTCGCCGGGGGAAGCCGAGATAGGCGTCGTGCCCATCGGAGATGCCTTTCCGGGGATGAACACCATGGTGGTGGACGAACATTTGCTGGAAGTCCCGCTTGGGTGCGAAGGTGAGCTTCTCATGAACGGACTGCAGATGTCATTAGGCTACTGGAAAGATCCCGAAAGGACGGCGGCGGCATTTCTGAAGCCGCCGGGCAAGCTGGAAACATACTATCGCACTGGAGACCGCGTTCGACGGCCCATCGGCAACGCTCCGCTGACCCATCTCGGGCGTATCGACCACCAGGTAAAAATCCTCGGCCACAGAGTTGAGCTTGGCGAAATTGAGGCTACGGTACGCGATCTGAGCGGGCTTGACGGGACGGTAGCGCTGGGGTGGCCGGTGACGATGAGCGGTTACGGCGGCGTGGAAGTATTTGTGGAAGGCTCGCCGTGCGCACCCGAAGCGCTCCGGCGCGCGCTGGCCGCGCGGCTTCCTGAATATATGCTTCCTCGCCGAGTTCATTTCATGGAGCAACTGCCGCGCAACGTCAACGGAAAATTCGACCGCCAAGCGCTCGCGAAGTTACTGGAAGACGGGTTATGAACCGGTTTGGCACCAACAGCTTGAGAATTTTTATTTGCGAGTACTTGGCTGAAAGTCTGGCAGCGAAGGGCCGGGATCATCCCGAGCAATTAAGCGACGATTGCGATTTGCTGTTATCGGGCATTATTGATTCGCTGGGCTTGCTCGATTTGATCACCGCCTTCGAGGACTATTGCGGCCGCGAGCTCGATTTTGACGCGATGGATCCCGAGCAGATGACGATCGTAGGCCCATTATGCGATTTTGTGGCGGCGCAAATGGCCAAGGAATGATTCATGTCAGCTCTGCCTGAGACCGGCGGATCGAAGCGGCCGCATCGATCGATAGAAAACTTCCGCGGCGACTTCGAAGCCTTGGCGCAACTGATGCGCGACTCGTGGTCCGAGAACAAATCGCAGCCGCTGCTCTATAC
>JBOHWM010000456.1:0-5058 GCA_050736555.1 Binataceae bacterium (SeqCode) | reverse complement strand
CCGCTGCACTATGATCAAACCTTTGTCGAAGCCGCGGGGATTCCAACCGTCTTTGCGCAAGGGATGTGGACAGCGGGTTGTTTGTCCCGCTGCCTCACCGACTATGCCGGTGCGGGCCAGGTCCGCCGTTTCAAGGTACGCTTCGCCCGTCAGGTATGGCCCGGCGATACGCTCACGTGCAAGGGCAAAGTAACGGCCAAGAACGAGCGCGACGGCGAGAAAATTGTTGAGGGCGAAGTCGAAGTGGTGAATCAGAAAGGTGAGGCGACAGTCAAAGGCGCCTTTGCGGTTGTGGCCGGCTAGAATTGTCCGGACCGTGTACGCTTTGGCGCGGATCGACGATCGGGACGAGAGCCAAACAACGCCGAGCTTGATGCTGGCCACGTCCTCGCCTGGGTAATGTTGATTAAGTCCCTTTTGGTGGTGTGCCGCTCTTTTCAGAGGCCGCAAGCCGCCGCCATGTGCCTGATGCTAAAATTCAGTTTCGATGGATGAGCCGCGCTACATCATAATTCACGGCCATTTTTATCAGCCGCCAAGAGAGAGTCCGTGGACCGGACTTATCGCCAATGAAGCGGGTGCCGTGCCATTTCCCAACTGGAACGAGCGCATCCTGAGCGAGTGCTACAACGCCAACGCCCACGCGCACATCATGGATGGCCGCGTGGTTCATATCCGCAACAACTTCGAGCAGCTTAACTTTGATTTTGGCCCGACCCTGTTTTCGTGGCTGGAACGTCACGGCCGGGCCGCCTATCGTGCGGTTCGGCGCGGTGATGAATTGAGCCACGAACGTACCAACGGCCACGGTAACGCCATCGCGCAATCCTATAACCATTCGATTCTGCCACTGTTGACCGAGCGCGACCGATCCCTGCAGGTTAGCTGGGGTATCCACGATTTCGTCTATCGTTTCGGCCGGCAACCGCAAGGAATGTGGCTGCCGGAATGTGGCGCCGACGACGATACGCTGGCGACGCTGGCGCGCGGCGGCATTCGCTTCGCGATCCTGGGAGCGGGGCAGGGTCGCTACCACAAGGAGGGAGCGCACGATCGCGAAGCGGGTCCGTTTATGTGGCGACGGGAGGACCTGTCGCTGGCGGTGTTTCGCTATGATCCGCAGCTTTCAGGCGAATTGGCTTTCGGTGAAGCTTTGACGGATGGCGCCGGCTTGGCCGAATCGCTGGCGCGCACGGCTTTCTCGATGCCGCCGGGATCTGCCCTTTTGCTTGCCACCGACGGTGAGACGTTTGGGCATCACAAAAGAGCTGGCGCGGCTGAACTGGCGCGAGCGCTGGCAATCCTTGAGGCACGCGACGGCCTTGAGCTTACCAATTGCGATGCGTATCTCGCCGCACATCCGGCGGGCGGCAATTTCGTGATAGATTACCCATCATCATGGAGTTGTCCGCACGGAGTTGAGCGATGGCGTGCGAATTGCGGCTGCCGAATGGATCAGGCTACCAGCCAGGAATGGCGTGCCCCCATGCGCGCGGCGATGGAACTGGTTAACAGCCATGCTGCGTCGGTGTACGACCGCTTTGCTGGCGCCATGCTCAAATTACCCGAGGAAGCGCTGAGGGAATCGCCGCGGATGTTGCTCGATTCCTGGGCCGGCATCCGCGAGGAATTTTTCCTACGTTATGGTGTCGCGGACGAGGCCGCGCAGGAGCGCCTGCTGCGGATGTTCGAGATGGAGCGGGCGGCGCAAGCGGCTTTGACGAGCTGCGCCTGGTTTTTCGATGATTTCGGCGGACCCGAGGGCCGTATCGCGCTCAAATGGGCCGCGCGCGCGGTCGAACTTGCGGCCGAATTGGCGCCTTCGATTGAATCGGAGCTGTTGTCAGAGTTGCGCCAAATTAAATCCAACCGCCGCGAAATCGGCGATGCCGCGTCGCTTTATTTGAGCGTCAAGACACGCGAAGCCCGCGGGAGGGTATAGCGCCATGGCTACCAATCAACCTGTGGACATTGAATCGATCCTGCGCGAAGAGCGCAAATTCGCCCCCAGTGCCGTCTTCAGCCGCGAGGCCGCGGTTGGAAGCCTCGACGCCTATGAGACGCTGTGTCGCCGCGCCGAGCAGGATCCCGAGGCGTTTTGGGCGGAATGTGCTGGACAGCTTTCGTGGTACAAGCCCTTCGACAAAGTCCTGGAATGGCGGTTTCCGTTCTCTCAATGGTTTATCGGCGGCGAACTCAACGCGGCCTACAACTGCCTGGACCGCCATCTCAACGGAGCGCGCCGCAACAAGGTCGCGCTGATTTGGGAAGGCGAGCCGGGCGACACTCGCGTGCTGACTTACCAGATGCTCACGGACGAGGTCGCGCGCTGTGCCAACGCGCTCAAGCATCTTGGCGTCCAGCGGGGCGACCGCGTGGCGATCTACATGCCGCTGGTGCCGGAAGCGGCCATCGCAATGCTGGCGTGCGCACGCATCGGCGCGATCCATTCGGTAATCTTTGGCGGCTTTTCCGCCGAGGCGTTGGTCGATCGTATCAATGACGCCGAAGCCAAAGTGGTGATTACGGCCGACGGCGGATGGCGCCGCGGCCAACCTGTCGGTTTGAAAAGCAACGTCGATGAGGCGCTGAAGAAGACCCCGTCAGTCGAAAAGGTGATGGTGCTGCGCCGCACCGGTCAGCAAGTTGTAATGCAAGGCGGCCGCGATGTCTGGTGGCATGAGGCGGTGCCGTCGCAGAGCGCCAACTGCGCGCCCGTTCATCTGGATTCCGAGCATCCGCTCTACATTCTGTACACCTCCGGCACGACTGGTAAGCCCAAGGGCGTGGTCCACAGCACCGGTGGCTATCTGACCCATACCCTGATGACAATGAAATGGGTATTCGACCTCAAGGAAGAAGATATCTACTGGTGTACCGCGGATATCGGTTGGGTCACTGGTCACAGCTACACGGTTTATGGGCCATTGGCGGCGGGCGCGACCATCGTGATGTACGAAGGTGCGCCGAACTTTCCCGAAAACGATCGCTTCTGGTCGATCATAGAAAAATACCGCGTCAACATTCTCTATACCGCGCCGACCGCCATCCGGACTTTTATCAAATGGGGTGACGCTTGGGTCAAAAAGCACGACCTGTCAAGTCTGCGGCTGCTCGGCACGGTTGGTGAACCGATCAATCCCGAAGCCTGGATTTGGTATTACCGAGTAATCGGTGGCGAACGCTGCCCGGTTGTGGATACGTGGTGGCAGACGGAAACCGGCGGCATCATGATCTCGCCGATGCCGGGCGCCGTTCCAGCCAAGCCTGGTTCGGCCACGCTGCCCTTGCCGGGTATCAGCGCCGAAGTGGTGGCGCGCGACGGCAAACCGGTCGGTGTGAACCAAGGCGGATTTTTGGTGATCCGGCGGCCCTGGCCCGGCATGTTGCGCACTATTTTTCGCGATCCAGAGCGCTATCGCGAACAGTATTTCAGCCAGATCGACGGGGTCTATTTCACCGGCGACGGCTCACGCCGTGACCAGGACGGCTACTTCTGGATCATGGGCCGGGTCGATGACGTAATTAACGTTTCGGGTCATCGTCTGGGCACGATGGAAATTGAAAGCGCGCTGGTATCGCATGCCGCCGTCGCTGAAGCCGCCGTCGTTGGCCGTCCCGACGAGATGAAGGGCCAGGCGGTGATGGCGTTTGTGACGCTCGAAGGAGGACGCAAGGGCGACGACCAGTTGCGTGAGGCCTTGCGCCAGCATGTGGTCAAAGAGATTGGCGCGCTCGCGCGTCCCGATGGTGTGCGCTTTACCGATGCGCTGCCGAAAACCCGCAGCGGCAAGATCATGCGGCGTTTGCTGCGCCAGATTGCGGCTGGTGATCAAACCCTCGGTGATACCAGCACGCTGGAAGATTTATCCGTGCTGGCCCGCCTCCGCGAAGACGAAGAATAACGAAAAAGATCCGTCCGCGTCCCCGCTCGAGCAGTCAAGGATCTCAGATATGGCGGTTACGTTTGGGACTAATCGATTCCACTTTCTCGATCCGGAGCGGCTGATCAAGTCGTGTCTCGAAACCGAGAAGGCGGGATTTGACTATCTGTGGTTTCCTGATAGCCAGCTCCATTGCGGCGACGTTTTCCTCAACCTCCTGATTGCCGCGCGGCATGCCGAACACACCAAGGTCGGTACGTTAATAGTGAATCCGGTAACACGCCATCCGAGTGTTATCGCAGCCAGCATCGCCGCGGTTGATAATTATGTGCCGGGACGCCTGATACTCGGCGTGGGTTCCGGCGACACGGCCGTTTTGCAGGTCGGCCTCAAACCCGCGCGCCTGGCGCAGATGGAACGCGCCGTCCGCATCATGCGCGGATTGTTGGCGGGTGAGGCGCTGGAGCTTGGCTGGACCGCGCCGTCACGGCTTGATCGTCCGCGCCACGTGCCAGTCGTGGTTGCCACGGGTGGGCCCAGGACGTTGCGGATGGCGGGGCGCTATGCCGACGGCGTGGTTATCCGCGTCGGCGCCGATCCGGAACTGCTCCGATGGGCCTACGATGAATTCAGTGCTGGTGCGCGCGAATCCGGCCGTGACGCCAACTCGCTGTTCGTGGCTGCGCACTTCCATACCGTGATTGCGGATGATCCCGCCTTGGCATTGGCGCGTGGCCGTGTGATGGCTGCCGGCTATTACGAAGTCAACCCGCTCCTATGGCGGCGACTGGGGCTCGCATGGCCGTGCGCTCCCATCGAGGAGATCCTGCGGCGGGTGCGGCCGGATTTTCATCATGCGGCTGATATGGACCTGGCGGCGCGAGCGGTGGCGGAAATTCCAGAGGCGATAGCACGGCGATTTTGCCTGATGGGTAGCGCCGATGAAGTGCGCGCGCAATTGGAGCGGCTGTTGCTGCAGCTTCCGTGGATCCAGCACCTGATCCTGCAGCCCAACATGCCAGGAGCGTCTTTTCTCGCCGCATGCGGTGAGCGTGTCATTCCGGCGTTTCGCTGAACGCTTCCATTTTTGCTGGATGCCTTTCGCGCGACTGGAAAGCTACCTGCTCCGTTAGACAGTGGCATAAGGACGTTTTGCCGCCTTGAAGGTGAGCCC
>JBOHWM010000455.1:0-2904 GCA_050736555.1 Binataceae bacterium (SeqCode) | reverse complement strand
ATCCTGGAGGGATGCCTGAAGAGGGTACGCGCTATGAAATATAGTTCGAAAGGCCCAATCTTCCTGATCGCCGGCATGGGGATTGTTGCGATTATCGGCATTGCATTTCTCGGCATTTACCAGGTGCGGGCGCAGGCCAACGCGCAAGCGGTCGCCGCCGCCAACAGCTTAACCCTCAATCCCAACCTGTTTGAAGGCGAGGCACGTGAGGCCTACCAGGTGGCCGAAAACCATCCTGACCTGCTCGCGCAACTTCACTGCTACTGCGGATGTGAACAGAACGAGGGAATGAAAAATCTGCTCGATTGCTTTCGCACCAATCACGGAGCCGGATGCGCGGTATGCGTGGGAGAGGCGGTCACGGCCGGCAAGCTCTACCAGCAAGGCACGCCGGTCGAGCAGATTCGCACCGCGCTTAAAGCTCGTTACGATCACGCGGGGTGAAGCTTGACCGCGCTAGTCTCAGGCACTATCGAGCATTTCACCTATCTCGGCCTGCTATTGATGCTGTTGCTATGCGGGTTGGGGTTGCCGGTGCCCGAAGACGTGGCGCTGCTGGCTGGAGGCTTCCTGGTTCATCGCGGCATCATCCAGTACCCGCAGACCTTGATGGTGGCGCTGTTGGGGGTGGTGGCCGGTGATAATTCGCTCTTTTACCTTGGACGCCGTTTCGGCTCCGGCCTAATCGCCTATCTGGGACTGAGTCGGCCACGTTCACAACAGCAGATTGAACGCCTCAAGCAATTCATGCATCGCCACGGACACTGGGCGATCTTCTACGCACGTTTCCTGGCCGGGCTGCGCGCCTTGGTCTATTTGATGGCTGGCTCGCTCGGCATGAGCCCCAGCCGTTTCTTTTTCTACGACGCGCTGGGCGCGCTGATTTCCGTTCCAGTGGTGGTATCGCTCGGCTATTTGTTCGGCCGGCAGATCGAAATGATCATCCGGTATCTCGGCGGTTTCGAACAGGTGATTCTGATCGTCGTGATGCTGTCTGTGCTGATCTACGCGATGCGCGCGATGATGCCGATTCGCACACGTGCGACGGCTCCGGCATCCGGCCGATCGGAGCAATGATACCGCGGCGGCCCAATTTCAATCCCGATCCCCATATAGAACTAATCCGCCGTTACGCGGGCGTTTTCGCCGCCGGATCCGGCGATAATCAAGGCGCCGGATGCGATCGGCGTCTCTGTTCGCGCGGAGGTTCCTGGAGCGGATCACTTGGCAGGGTGTTGAGAAAACCGTGAGCATACTGGTTTGTCGCGGCTGGGCTCAACACTCTGCGTAAAAGATGGCTTCTTTCCTCAATCTTCTCTCCCGCTCTTTGACGGGAGAGACAAAAGAGCGGGTGCGGGCTGTGATTTATCAACAGCCGGTTAGCTCTGGAAGCGAATCGTCCGCGGCGCGAATCCAATGAAATTAAGATTCCCGGTACTTAACTTAAAAGCCAAGCTGACGCTGCTTATCGTGGTGTTGCTGGCGCTTACGCTCGGCGCCGAGGTGCTGGTCAGCATCGGCACCCAGGACGCGATCATCAGCACCACCCAGAAGAAGGTGAAGGACCTTGCCAGCGCAATCCAAATAAGCGTGCAGGAACTGACCTCGATTTCAGCCACCGATCGCGACCGCCTGCAAAATTACGTCGGCAAACTCAACACCCGCGGACTCGAAGTCTCGATCGCTTCGAGCCAAGACCTGATCATCAACAGCTCCAATCCCAAGCTTATCGGGGAGGCCCTCAATCCCGCCACGGTGCGTTCACTGATGGCAAAGCGCAAGGGCAATTCGACCAACCCGATCATCGTGCCCGGCGCCAAGCTAGGTTTGGCTGATACCGCCAGCACGGTCTATTTCATTCCGGTCGAAGTCGAAGACCATCTAATGGGCTATGTCCAGGTGGTGGCGAATTTCAGCGACTTCGATCAGCCGCTGCGCGACTACCGGACGCGGCTGTTGACGCTCGGATTTGTGATTTTCGCCATCGGACTGGTGTTCGCCTACATCCTGGCGCAACGCTACGTCGATCCGATTCACGCGGTGGCTGACGCGGCGCAAAATATCGCCGCTCGCGGCTTCGAGCCGGTACCTGAGGCTAAACGTCGCGACGAAATCGGCCGTTTGACGCGCAGCTTTAATGACATGCTGGGGCAATTGCGCCGTGCGCGCGAGCGCGAGGTCGAGCTTAACCGGCTGGAACGCTTCACCGCGTTGGGCCAGTTGGCGGGTGCCCTCGCCCATGAGATCAAAAACCCGCTAAACTTCATCAGTCTGGCGCTCGATCAGTTACGCGCGCGTTATGGACCGCAAGTTGCGCGCGACCGCGAGACCTTTCTGCATCAGATCGCGATTATGAAAGACGAGGTGCGCCGCCTTTCCGAAATGGTGCAGACCTTCCTGCATTATGGACAGCCGATTGAGATTTTTCCGGCGCCGACCGATATCCGCCAGCTCGTCCATAGCGTACTGGCGTTGTCGGAATCCAAGATGCGCAGCCAGCGCATTGAATTGGTCGAAGAAGGCGCGGAAGCTCCCGCGGTGCTCAACATAGACGCCGACAAGGTGCGTACCTGCTTTATGAACGTGGTCGCCAACGCGACTCAGGCGATGCCCGATGGAGGACGGTTGACGGTCGCTTTCGCGCAAGACGACGGCCGCTTCATCATGCGCTTTCGCGATACTGGCGCGGGCATCGATCCGGAGGTTGCTCAGCGCGTCTTCGAGCCCTTTTTTACAACCAAGCGCGAGGGTATCGGACTGGGGCTGTTCTTTTCCAAGGAGATCGTCGAAAAGCATGGCGGCACCATAACTATCGCACCCAACCAGACGCCGCCCGGCACCACTGTAATTTTCACCTTCCCGCTCGACACGGTACATAAAGAATCATGAATCAAGCATCCGTAC
>JBOHWM010000454.1:0-5181 GCA_050736555.1 Binataceae bacterium (SeqCode) | reverse complement strand
CGCGAATCGTTAAGCACGGTAGGCGGCTTTCGCGCCCGTCCTCGTTGCTAGGCGCGCGCGGGCGCAGCGCGGATATTTGCTGGCATGCAAATCGTTCAGATCGGTCATGCGCGCGACGCGCCGCCTTTAGTCGTCCAGCGCGATGCCGTTTGAACTCAACGGCGCGCTATCGACGATTTCCAACCCGTAACCCGGCAGATTGGCTAGCCGCGGCGGCTTGTCGGTAAGCAGCACCATCTTACGCACGCCGACGTCGCGCAGAATCTGTGCACCGATGCCGTAGTCGCGAAAATCCGCTTCCGGCGCGTTGAAATGCGTGCTGGCGCGGCGCGGGACGCGGCGATGGTGGCCGTTGCCGATATCGCTCGCAATCGTATCCGATTCGCGCTTGAGATAGAGGATAACGCCTTGCCCAGCTTCGGCAATTTGTTCCATCGCGGCAATTAACAAGCTGCGCGTATTGCGTTTGGTGTAGCCAAACACGTCGCCCGGCAGGTACTCACGATGCGCGCGCACCAGCACCGGCTCACCCGAATTGATCTCACCCATGACGAGCACAAGATGCTCGCTTTGATCTACCCGGTTGCGATAAACGCAGGCCTTGAATTCGCCGCATCGGGTGGGCAGGCGCGCTTCGGCGATGCGCTCGACCATGGTTTCGTTGCGTAACCGGTATTCAATGATGTCCGCGACGGTGACCAGTTTGAGGCCGTGCTCACGCGCGAATTCGACCAAGTCGTCACGCCGCGCCATGGTGCCGTCTTCCTTGAGGATTTCGCAAATCACGCCCGCCGGCTTGAGCCCCGCCATCCGGGCCAGATCAACCGCACCCTCGGTCTGGCCGGTGCGCACCAGCACGCCGCCGTCGCGTGCGCGCAATGGATAGACGTAGCCGGGTGTGACGAATTCCGCGCCGGTCGCGTCTTCGCGTACCGCTTGCAAAATCGTCGTCGAACGATCGTGCGCCGAAATACCGGAACCGCTGGCGCGGCGCGCGGTAATGGGCACGGTGAAGGCGGTGCCCAACGGTGCCTGGTTATCGCCCACCATCATGTTGAGGCCTAGCTGATCGATTCTTTCCGCCGCCATCGGCAGGCAAATCAGGCCGCGGCCGTACTTGGCCATGAAGTTGATAGCTTCGGGCGTCGCTTTCTCCGCCGCCATGCACAAGTCACCTTCGTTTTCACGATTCTCGTCATCCATCAAGATGATCATGCGGCCGCGCCGGATTTCCTCGAGCGCCTCTTCGATATCAATGAACGGCGCCTTGGTCCGTGGCCTTTCCGGTATTTCGCCAAACATGGAAGTTGCCCTTGCCCTGGGGATTGCCCCTTAACGGGTGTCCGCTTGACCTTGCTGTGAAGGATTGTATCTCAACCCAGCTATCGCCGTGAACCCCTATGTACGTTCGTCGGGATACGGGCGCCTTCCTATGAGGCTATAATCCTGCCCATGGTTGGGAAGAAAAACGAAGCCGAGGCGGCCGGCGCCGGGCTCCTGCGCGCGATCCCCGCAATCGACGAATGCCTCAAGGCAGCCGCCGATGATCCGGGCTTAAGCCGCTTCAGCCGCCAATATCAGAAGCTGCTCATAAATCGCGTGCAGGCCGATTTCAGAAAAATCCTGCGCCAATCCGGTCAGCTCGATGAGCCATTTCAAGCGCTGCGTACCGGGGTGCAAGTATCAGACGCGCGCAACTCGATGCTCAAGGCAATCATCCGCGCGGTGCGTGCCGCCGCCGAAGCTGACACGCCGTCGATGCGCACGGTCGTCAACGCGACTGGGGTGGTCCTGCATACCAATCTTGGGCGCGCGATTCTCGCCGAGAGCGCGGTCGCGGCCGTGGTCAGCGCGGCGCGTGGCGCGGTCAATCTCGAATACGATTTGAACAGTGGCGCGCGCGGCGATCGCGACGAGCTGGTCGAGGCGGAATTGTGCGCGTTGACCGGCGCCGAAGCCGCCACCGTGGTCAACAATAACGCCGCCGCCGTGTTGCTCGCGTTAAATTCGCTGGCGGATCATCGCGAGGTGATTGTCTCGCGCGGCGAGCTGATTGAAATCGGCGGTTCCTTCCGTATCCCGGACGTGATGCTCAAAAGTGGCGCTCGGCTGCGCGAGGTCGGCACCACCAACCGCACCCATCCGCACGACTATACGGACGCGATCAATCCGGAGACGGCGTTGCTGCTCAAGGTGCATCCGTCGAATTACCGCGTGGTGGGTTTCACCGCCGCAGTCGGCTTGAAGGAGCTGACCGATCTTGCGCGCGCCCATAATCTCGAGGTGATGGAAGATTTGGGCGCGGGCGCGCTCGCTGATATGAGCGCATGGGGTTTGCCGCGTGAGCCGCTGGTGGGAGAAAGCGTTGCGGCCGGCGCCGGCATGGTCACATTTTCCGGCGATAAGCTGCTGGGCGGACCGCAGGCCGGAATCGCGGTCGGCCGCCGCCATCTCATCGACAAAATGAAGCGCAACCCGCTCAAGCGGGCGTTGCGATGCGACAAGCTGACGCTGGCGGCGCTCGAAGCGACCCTGCGGCTTTACCTGCGCAGCCCCGATTTGGCGATGGAACTGCCGACCTTGCGCATGCTACGGCGCCAGCCTGCGGAATTGGAGCTTATCGCGGCACGCGCACGGGATATACTCTCCGTCCAGCTCGGCGCTGAATTTGCGATCCAAATAGTCGAATCAACTTCACAGATAGGGTCCGGCTCCTTGCCAACCGAACGACTGGCGACGCGCGCGTTACGCATCATCCATCCGACGCTAGGCCCGGACGCAATCGCCGCAATGTTCCGGCGCGCGCGTCCACCAGTCATCGGCCGCATTGATGAGGGCACGTTTCAACTGGACATGCGCACGATCGAAGATTCCGTGCTCCTCGCTATCGAACTCGACCCGCCAATTGCGTAATCGCTCCGCTTTCGGCGGATAGGCGCGAGCAGCCTTAATCCTGCCGTCCGCGCGCTTTACGGAAAACCGGAACCCGACTAGAAGAAGAATGTGCGTCAAAGCTATCGACGATTAAAGGAGCAGCGAAGCTTATGGCCAATACTGTGATTTCCAAACCGATCATTTCTTCAGACTCCCACATCATGGAGCCGCCGGACACCTATGTCACGCGCATCGACAAGAAGTACAAGGATATCGCGCCGAAAGTCGTCTGGCAGGAGCAAAGCGGCGATACCTACGTCATCGAGGGAATGAAGCAAACCATCCCAATGGGCCTAGTGGCCGCGGCGGGAGTGTCCGCCAGGGAACTAGCGACCTCCGCGCGGTTCGCAAAATTTGATGACCTGCATCGTGGCGGATGGGATCCCGAAGCACGTATGGCCGATCAGGAGCGCGACGGCGTCGCCGCCGAGGTGATTTATCCAAGCGTCGGCTTGATTTTGTGCAATCATCCCGACCACGATTACAAAAAGGCCTGCTTCGACGCGTATAACCTCTGGATCGCGGATTACTGCGGGAAACATCCCGACCGCCTGATCGGCCTGGGGCAAACTGCGATGCGCACCCCGAGCGAGGGCATTGAGGACCTTGAGCGCGCCAAAGCGATGGGCCTGCGTGGCATCATGATGCCGGGTTTTCCGGTGCTCGAGGACTACGACAGCCGGATATACGGCGAATTCTGGGAAGCTTCGATTTCGCTGGGCATGCCGCTCAGCTTTCATATCCTGACCTCCCGCGAGGGCATCGCCCAGCCCAATCGCGGCCCCAAGATGAACTCCTTCATGTCGATCATCCGTGGCAACCAGGACATCATCGGGATGTTCATTTTGGGCGGCGTGTTTGAGCGCCATCCGCGGCTGCGTATTTCGTGTGTCGAGGCAGACGCCGGCTGGGTTCCGCATTTCATGTACCGGCTCGACCACGCCTACGATCGGCATCGCTACTGGTTGACCGTCGATACCTTGTCAAAGATGCCGAGCGAATATTTCCGCGAGCATATCTACACGACGTTTCAGGACGACTGGGTCGCTTTCAAGATGAAGGATATGTGTAATCCGCGGCGGCTGATGTGGGCCAATGATTTCCCGCACAGTGATTCGACCTGGCCGAATTCTCAAGAGCTTCTGGCGCAACATTCGGCGCAACTTAACGAGCAGGAAAAGAATTGGCTGCTGCACGACAATGTCGCGGAGCTCTACGGTATCTGAGAGCCCCGTTGTTGCCGCTTCGATAGGAGATGTCCATGGCCGCGAACGTGAAGATCAATGGCGAATGCGACCCTAGATTTTCCCGTGTCCGCGACGCGTTCGCGGAAAACTTCGCCAGGCGCGGCGAGGTCGGCGCGGCGACTTCCATCGTACTCGACGGCCGCCGCGTGGTTGACTTATGGGCCGGTTATGCCAATCAGGCACGAACCCGCCCGTGGGAGCGCGACACGATTGTCAACGTCTGGTCGACCACCAAGGGGCTTTGCGCGATGTGCGCTCATCGGCTCGCGGATCAGGGCAAGCTCGATCTCGACGCTCCCGTGGCGAAGTATTGGCCTGAGTTTGCGCAGGCCGGCAAAGGCTCGATGCCGGTCAGCTATCTGCTGAATCACAAGGCGGGGCTGGCCGCGATCCGCACCCCGCTCAAGCATGACGAACTCTTCAGTTGGGAGAAAGTAACGAGCGAGCTGGCGCGGCAGGAGCCATGGTGGACGCCGGGTACGCGCCACGGCTATCACGCGATCACCTTCGGCTGGCTGGTCGGCGAAGTCGTCCGCCGAATCAGCGGCAAAAGTTTAGGCACCTATTTTCACGACGAAATTGCCGGTCCACTGGACGCCGACGCCTGGATTGGCATCGGACCAGAGTTCGACGCGCGTGTCGCCGACATCATTTATGCGCCCGCGCCGCTGCCCGGAGAGACCAATATTTTCGCCGAGATGATGAAGGATCCGGCCTCGGTAAACGCGTTGGCGATCATGAATCCGCCCACGATGTTCTCTGCGGAAACAACCAATTCGCGGGCCTGGCGTGGCGCGGAAATTCCGGGCGCCAACGGGCATGCCAATGCGCGCGCGCTCGCCCGCATATACGGGGCGCTGGCGCGTGGCGGTGAAGTTGACGGCGTCAAGCTCTTCGGTCCGCGCGAAATCGAGCGTTGCTATACAGAGCAATCAAAAGGTCCTGACGCCGTTCTTCCTCTAACGACGCGGATCGGACTCGGCTTCATGCTCTCGCAGCC
>JBOHWM010000453.1:0-2347 GCA_050736555.1 Binataceae bacterium (SeqCode) | reverse complement strand
CGGGCGGCAAGGGCCTGCACGTGGTGACCCCGCTTGCGCCAGCGGAAATCAGTTGGCCTGAGGCAAAGGGATTTGCCCGGAAGCTGTGTTGTCAAATGGCGGCCGATAGTCCTGAGCGATTCCTCGTCGAGATGAACAAAAAGGCGCGCGCCGCTCGTATCTATCTTGACTATCTGCGCAACGATCTTACTTCGAGCGCCGTGGCACCGCTTTCACCACGCGCCCGCGATGGCGCACCAGTCTCGATGCCTCTGTTGTGGTCGCAGGTGCGAAACGGTCTCGATCCGCGGCGTTTCACGTTGCGCAGCGCGCCGCGCCTAATTGCCAAAATCAAACCGTGGCGCGACTACTTTGAGACCGAGCGGCCGTTATCAGCAGCGATCAAACGCTTAGGCAAAGCGAAAGGTGGATAGCGGTTGACGCGCGACCACCCATCATCGCTCAGAAATCGCCGCGCCGCTGACTCCCGCCACGACTGTCAGGATCGGTGCGGCGATACAAATCGGATGCGTATAAATCGCGCGGTTGATAGATTTCATTTCGACGTGGATTGGGCATCTGGCGAAAAACTATCCGCGAATTCAACTGGATTTCGACGGGGGTATCATGTGGCCATCCATCAAAAGATTTTGCTCGCAGTTGTTCGACGATTTCTCTAACGACGACTGCACCTCGATGGCAGCCGCGCTCACCTATTACACGATTTTCGCATTACCTTCCCTACTTCTTATTCTGATCTTCGTCGCCGGACTGGTGTTCGGCGCGGATGCCGCCAGTGGCCAGATTCAAGCGAAGCTTGGCGCTCAAATGGGGCCGCAGGTGGCGGCGGAAATCCAGACCATGGTGAGCAGTGCGGCGCGCAATCAGTCGGGCGGCATAATCGCGACCCTGTTTGGTATCGCCGGCCTGCTCTTCTCGGCCACCGGCGTCCTCTTGCAGCTTCAAATGTGTTTGAATCGCGCATGGAAGGTTTCGCGCGGCGGATCGGGAGTAAAAAGCTTCGTTATGAAACGCGTCAGGTCAGGATTCCTGCTGCTAATCCTCGCCGTCCTGACAATCGTATCGCTGGTGGCAGGTTCAATCTTGTCGGCCGTGAGTGCAAAGCTGCCTTTCGGCGACACCGCTTACATCGCCGAGATCGTCATTTCGATCATCATATTCTCGACCTTGTTTGCAGCCGTGTTAAAAATGTTGCCTGACGTGCGGATCAGATGGGCGGACGTATGGGTTGGCGGATTTGTAATCGCGTTGCTGTTCGAACTGGGGAAATTTCTGATCGGACTGTACCTGGGCCATACGGGGACCAGCAGCACTTACGGTGCCGCTGGTTCGCTCGCCCTGCTCCTCCTGTGGATTTACTACTCGGCGTTGGTGTTTCTGTTGGGAGTTGAGTTCACGCAAGTATGGGTCCGCTATCACGGACGCAGCGTCGAACCCAAGGAAGGCGCTGAGGTCATCCCGGGCCACGCGTCCGCCGCGACATAATTTCTCGTTCGCTTCACAAGCGTCCGCTTTTCTAATACCGCAGCGCCCTTCTTCGCGTGCTTGTTTCCGCGCCTGCGGCGTCGCGCGATGACTATGCTCATCATATTTGCGCGCGGATTGACCGGCGGCGTGCGGCTATGGGATCGTTTGCGCGCGACACTGCGTCAAATTGACGCTCGCATATTTCTCATTGCGAGAGTGACAGATGGAATTCGGCATTTGCGTCGATACGCACATCAGCAAATGGGACCTGATCCGCTATGCCGAGGAACTCGGCTACGAACGCGCATGGGTTCCCGATTCCCAAATGATCTGGTCTGACTGCTACGCCGTGCTGGCGTTGGCGGCGCAGGCCACCAAGCGGATAAAAATTGGCACAGGCGTCGCGATTCCTGGCACCCGCATCGCGCCCGTCACGGCTCATTCAATTGCCAGCATCAACCAGATTGCGCCGGGCCGCGTTTTCCTCGGGATCGGCACGGGCCATACCGCGATGCGCGTGATGGGGCAGGATCCGATGCGGCTCAAGGATTTCCGCGAATATCTGCGCGTAGTCCGTGCGCTGCTACACGGCGAGGCGGTCGAATATACCTATGGCGGCCGCACGCGTGAAATCCAGTTCCTCCATCGCGACCTCAAGTACATCAATCTCGACCACCCGATTCCGATTTACGTCGCGGCCAATGGTCCAAAGGCCTGTGAAGCCGTCGGCGCTTACGGCGACGGCTGGGTCACGGCGGTCGGCACTCCGGCCGAAGTTAAAATGCAGCGCGCCCAAATTGAGCGAGGCGCCGAAAAGTCCGGACGTAAGCTGCCGCAACCGTTCCTGACCACCACTCTTATCGGCGGATGCGTGCTGAGG
>JBOHWM010000452.1:0-8208 GCA_050736555.1 Binataceae bacterium (SeqCode) | reverse complement strand
CGCTTAAGGAGTGGGCAATAGCGGCTGAGTGGAGTTCTCTTTCAGCGTCTCCGTCGATCCAGCCAATAGCCATTGTCGCCGCGGCGGCGGCAGTTGCGGCCGCGCCGGCCGGAGATATCTCTCCAGTTGGAATCAGTAACGTTCCGGGGCCACTGAGCATACCCTACATTGCACCCGTGATCTCTTCGCCTGGCGTGTCATCAATACTGAGCAAGTCCGCAAGCGGTATTTCACCTGGTGCGCAATTGACTGCGGATGATGTGCCGGCGCAACAGATCGTCCGGGCACAAATGTGATAACCACTATTACCAACTTCGTGGAAATGAGAGCTGGAGTATGAGCAGCCAGTTTATCCCACATATCACAGCGGCTGGTGAACGGTGGGATCTGTTGGCGTGGACCTACTACGGCGATGCGACCTTGTATTCAACGATTATCATGGCAAATCCGCAAATACCTATCGAACCGGTTTTCGAAGCTGGACTGCGGATCGGCATTCCGATTTTGCAGGTCAGTCAGATAAATACCAGCATGTTGCCGCCTTGGAAGCGCTAATCGTGGTAAACCGCACGAACCCCACCCTGAAGGACAAATGACGGCTGCGATGAGCTATCCGGTACGCAAAGCCAATTGGATATTGACCTATCAAGGTATCAATATCACAGCGGACATCTCTTCGATGGTGCAGGAAATTATCTATTCCGACTATCTCGAGGGCGCGGCCGGGGAAATCGAAATAGCTCTGGCGGACGAGGCCGGCCTTTGGCAGGGGCCCTGGTATCCATCGCAGGGTGACCAGGTGAATCTGGCAATTGGCTACGCGGGCGAGCAGCTTCTGCCGTGTGGGGACTTCCAGGTCGATGAGCTTGAGGCTGAGGGACCGCCGGACGTGTTCCACCTGCGCTGCCTTGCCGCCTACATTGTGCCCGCGATGCGGACGGCTAATTATTCCGGATACGAAGGCCAGACTTTGCTCGGGATCGCCGGAATAATCGCGGCCAAGTACAACATGACGGTGGTTGGCGCGCCCAATTCCATCGACGTCGGCTTCGCACGCGTAACGCAGGCGCATGAAACCGATTTGGGATTCCTGCGGCGCCTCGCGCGCGAACACGACTACGGCTTTACGGTTCGCGGCAATCTGCTGGTCTTTTACGCGCGCGGGGCTCTGGAAGCGCAGCCACCTGTGTACACGATTCGGCGAACCGAGGTCCTGCACTTTGATTTCAAGAACAAGTCTCATGCGGTTTACCGGGATGCGCGCATCGCCTACCAGCAGCCTGCGAACAAGCAGTTGATAACGCAGACCGCGTCGGCGTCGCCCGCGCCCGCCACGGGAGACACCCTGAAGCTTACGCGGCGTTGCGAGAATGGTCAGCAGGCGTTTTTGAAAGCGCAAGGTTGGTTGCACGATGCCAACATGTTTCAGATGACCGCCACGATTGCGATGAGCGGCATGACTATCCTGGCGGCGGGCAACAACGTAGTCCTTAGCGGCTTTGGCGCCAATGACGGCACTTATCTCATTCAGCTTGCGCGCCATCGCTTGAGTCCGCATGACGGCGCGCTACCGGCGGGCTATTCGACCGAAATCGGAGCGCGCAGGGTAATTCCGGCGAGCGAAATTCAGCATGGCGTCTGATTGCGCAAGTGACCTTCACGGTTGTTTTCGGGTGGGAATAGTCAGTGCTCAGGATCCGGCGACGGCGCGCGTCCGGGTGGTATTTCCGGACCGCGATCAACTGCAAAGCTGGTGGTTGCCCATCGTGGTGGCCAAGACGCATCGTGACAAGTTCTATTACTTGCCCGATGTCGGTGAACAGGTGGTTTGCCTGATGGATGCACATGACGAGGACGGCGCGGTGCTGGGCGCCATTTATTCGTCGGTGGATTCGACGCCTGCGCAAAGCCCGGACAAATTTCAGGTAACTTTCGCCGATGGCTCAAGCTTCGAATACGATCGCGGCACGCACGCGTTCTCAGTGGCTCTAGCGGGCGGCGGCACGCTGACGTTATCCGCCAATGGCGCGAGCGTCGAGGTTGATGCCAGCGGAAACGTAACGCTAATCGCGGCCGGAGATATTCAGCTCGGCGGAAGCAATTTGAAGCCAGTGGCGCGATTGGGCGATCAAGTGTCGGTCGGGGGCCAAACCGGCAGTATAACCGGCGCCAGCACTAAAGTGTTCGCAGGATAACCAGTCAAGCCTGATGCAGACAAACGCTACGACCTCAATCATTTGAGATGGACATCATCACACTTTCCGATATCACGTCGGCCGACTGGTCAATGGCGCTGGATGCGGCCGGCGAGCCGGGCTCTGGCCTCGGCCAAGTAGTGCAAGGGCTGGCCGACGTGAATCAATGCATTCAGATAATTCTCACTACGCCGAAGGGCAGCGATCCGTTGCGCCCAACCTTCGGCGCCGACGTCTGGCGCTATATAGACTTTCCGATCGATTCGGCGATTCCTGCGATCGTCGCGGAGGTCACCGCTGCCATCATGACCTGGGAGCCGCGAGTCAAAGTGACGGCGGTGACGGCGTCGCCGCTGTCCGGTGATAGCGGTCAATTGTTCGCCCAGCTCGGAATATCCGTAACGTGGCAACTCAAGCTCGGGAGCAGTGGCAGCAATGGAGACACGCTTCAGACCAGCGCGGTATCGCTTCCGGGTGGCCTCGCGAACGGATGATCAGGTGAGACATATCGCCACTATAGTCACATCCAGTGCAAATGGTTTCTAAGACAGCCGAGGTAAACTGCTGATGGCATCCGTGGTCACATCTCTTCCACCGCCAAACTTTATCGGCGACAGCGACGGGCTCGATCCAAACCTGATTCTAGCCGACATGATTAGTGCTTTCGAGGTCGCGGCTGGGCGCACGCTACAGCCCGCGCAGGTCGAGCGCCTGCTGATCAATCTCTACGCCTATCGCGAATCGCTCGTACGCAACGCGATCCAGTATGCGGGCCAGCAGAATCTGCTTGCATATGCGGTGTTTCCGATGATCGACTATCTGAGCCAATTGCTGGGAATAGTCAGACTGGGAGCGCAACCCGCGGTCACCATTGTGGAGTTTACGCTGGCTAATGCCCTGGCGGTTTCATACACGATCGCGGCCCGGACACAGGTGGGAACCAGTGATGGCCAATTCATCTTCGCGACGGACGAAGATTTGTCCATTCCGGCGGATCAAAGCGGGGGCAGTGTGCAAGCCAGTTGCACGGTCTCCGGGAGCGCGGCGAATGGCTACCTGGCGGGTCAAATCAATGTACAGTTAAACCCGAGCGCGCTCATCTCCAGCGTGAGCAATACCAGCGTTAGCGCCAACGGAGCCGCGCCTGAAAGCGACGATCATCTGCGGGCGAGAATCCAGGCTGCTCCGAATCAGTTCAGCGTTGCCGGACCGACGGGTGCTTATCGGTTTTTCGCACTTGGCTGCGATCCGTCGATAGCCGACGCCCAGGTCGTTTCACCGGCGCCGGGGCAAGTTAGTGTATATTTGCTGATTGGCCCGAATATCACGCAACCAGCCAGTTCGCCCAACAACAGCGCTATTGCCAGTCCCGCACTGTTGGAGAAGGCGTTAGCCACGCTGAGCGCCGATGACGTGCGGCCGTTGACCGATACGGTGAACGTCCTGGCGGTGTCGGAGATTGACTATGAAATCAAGGGGACGATTACGATTTATGCCGATGCCGATCCGGCCGCCACGATGACCGCGGC
Source organism: Binataceae bacterium (SeqCode) (assembly GCA_050736555.1). GTDB lineage: Bacteria > Desulfobacterota > Binatia > Binatales > Binataceae > JBOHWJ01. The sequence goes on along the minus strand of JBOHWM010000452.1, from coordinate 4,484 downwards.
CAACAATGCCGCCGCCGCATTCGCACTGGCGCTGGCCTCCCGCATCCAGCGCGATCTCGTGCCCAGTCAGATCATCGAAGCGCTCTCGGTATCCGGCGTATACCAGGTGGCACTTACGTCGCCCTCCTACGTACAACTTCAGCCCGGCCAGTGGGCGAATTGTACGGGCATCGATTTGACTTCGGCAGTCGCCACCATCAATAGCTAATCCTCCAGCCGGGCGACTTCGAACATGGCCGAACTGAGTATTCAACCATCGATTAACGACCGTCGTAGCCAGGCCTTGCTTGCTTTAATAGAACGCCTGGATACGCTGGATTTAACGCCGATACTCGTGTACCGGCTCGATTCGGCACCGGATAGCGCGTTGCTGCCGCTGGCGTGGCAGTTCGACATGCTGGCGCCCCAATGGCAGTTGGGAACTCAACTGGGCGAAGCGATCGACTCGCTGGACGATATAGATATTCTGAGCGATATCGACACCTTGGCGTCTCCCGCCGGAGCGGCCGGAACGTCGGATTATGATTCCTGGCGGGAATTGCTCAAACTTTCGATTCCACTCCATCGCACGCGAGGAACCGCTTATACGCTTAAGACGGCGCTCGCGTCGCTGGGCTGGAGCGGGGTGACGATTCAGGAAGGACAGGCTACGTGGGGCGGCACGCAATACCCTGCGAGTCAGGGCTGGGCTCTCTTTCGAGTGGTTATTGAGGCAAGTAGCGGCCAAGAGATTCCCGCGGCGCAAAGCGCGCGAGCGATAGCCGCGATAAACTTCTTCAAACCGGCGCGGGCCTGGCTCGATTCTCTCTGGTTTACGCTGGCGCCGGTGCCCGACTTCGCCCCCACCCCTGAAGAAGCACTTGTATCGATTTATTTGCAGCGCGATTCGTTGGAATCATTCGGCGACAACGTCAGCGCCACCGCCTGGCTGTTAAGCGACACACGTTCGGTGGTGCCGCGCTACAATGCTCATTTTTATCACAGCGGATTGACCTACGGTGCTCAGCAGGAAGTGGTGGTGGATTCGGGTGTAACGATCAATGGAGCGCCGGTCTCCAGCGGAGAATAAGCAATAGTCAATACAGATGGCACGCGTAACCGACGGAGAACAAGATGCGACCTAAAGGAATTGTGCGACTGTACAAACGGAGCCGGCTTATGTGGGAGGGCGAAAACCTGTTTGTTGACAGCGGATTGCCCATGCTCGCCAACCTGATCGCCGGAATCACCGCTGGCCAATTCGTAAGCGCGATCGGTTTTGGCTCTGGCTCGACTGCGGCGGCCAACACCGACACGACTCTGGGCGCGACTCCAAGCTATTACAGCGCGGTCGGATCACATACGTTTCCTTCATCCGGGAGTGTGCAGTTCAATTACGCCCTGCAAGTGACGGATTACGCCGCCAACAATATGACTATCCAGGAACTTGGATTGTTCGCGAACGCGGGCGGAGCGAGTCTTCCGGCGGCGGTCGGCGCGGCTTTCGCAGCATGGAGCGCCAACGCCAGCGAGTCGGTTGGCAATCTTGTTCTCGACGGAAACGACAACGTGCAACGGTGTGTCACAGCCGGCACCACCAGTTCTTCCGCGCCGGCATGGAATACCGCCCCGGGAGGCATTACCGGCGATGGCGGTGTGGTGTGGACGATGGTGGCGACCCATATCGCGCCCGGACCGATGATCGCGCATGTAACGGTTCCAGCCTTCGCATATAACGGCACCGGCAATTATGCCGGAAACTGGACGCTGACATTCTGAGTATGCGTGCGCTCGAACGACTTTCTCAGATACGCAGATGATCCTAAATGTACAGTGCGGCGCGGGCGATTTCGTGAGCGTTCGAACAGTGCCGCCTGTCTATTTGTTTATTGTCATCCACTGATGAAGCCCGTGCTGACGTGAGAGGCACAACCAATCGTTTGGCTAATAGCGAACAGGCCAGTGTACACCATTCTCGTGTCCGCACCGTTTTGTGAGCTGGCTAAGTCCGCTGATATGCAGGTGTGATGATGGCTACACTTATTGATGTGTTGGAATTCACTGCCAATGAAATTTACGAAATCCAGCAGGCCGATCCGGTCGAAGGCGCAGGAATTGGCGCCAGCTTTAACGGCATCGGCATCAGCAACCAGCCGCATCAGCAGCTTGCCAACCGCACAGCGTTGCTGAAACAGCGCCAGGACACCAACATCGCCAACATCGGTGTGCTGCAGCTCTTCGCAGCGGGGTTCAAAGGGCTATTGCAGGCCGATGGATACCTGATGATACCCATCGCCGATGTAGTGCGCGGGAATTCGGTCGCAGTAATTCAGTGGGGATACTTTCGACTTGGCTCGGTTACCATCGGGAAAGATACCGAGTATTCGTTATCATGGCCCATCGTATTTCCCAACGCGATCCTCCTGCCGCCCCTGGCTAGCAACGTCTATGTGGCCAGTGGCGGCATGAGTGTGACCGCCTCGCCAGTGTCGTGGAACACACGCAGCGGCACCTTCGCCCTGGATGTTCCCGCCGCGCTCCACTCCCAGGGATTAGCCGGGCAGGAAACCACCGGAGGATTCACATGGCTAGCGATCGGGTTCTAACGACATTCCATGCTGGCGGTCAGAGGAGCTCTCGCGTTGCTCGATAACTATTGCACGTATGAGGAAACACCATAGGGAGGCTCTGCACGAGTGTGGCTCTGTCATTCTGAGCTCAGTGAAGAATCCCGGATTACTCTGTGTTTCCGATTTCTGTTTTCCGGGATTCTTCACTTCGCAGACTCCGTTCAGAATGACAATTGAGCTTGTGCGGAGGTTCCCTAGCAGGCCGTTGATAAATTACGGCCCGCACCCTCTTTCTTATCTCTCCCGCAACAGAGCGGTAGAGAAGATTGAGGAGCGCGGCCATCTTTCACGCAGGGCGTTGAATCCAGTCGGCTGTAGGCCGCGATATTCACACGTTTCTCAACACCCTGCTAGGGGAGGCGAAGCGACACACCAGTGAAGCGAAGCGAAACGAGCAAACGAGTCCGCGAGTTGCGTTCAGAATTAGGAGCCCGCGAGCGGCGCATGAGTGAACGGAGCGAAGCGAAGTGAGAAATCCAAAATCTGAGATAGCGATGATGGTGCTCTTAGTCATGTTTGCCGCGCCAATGGCGCGGGCGCAATATCAGCCGATTCCCGATTACTCCGGCATCGACGCAGGTCGCCAGTTTCGCGGCGACATCAATAATCACTTGTCAGGTGTGTCGCCGATCTCGCCGCGAATAGTCGGATTACCACTTGCGCAGTTGCCCCCGGAAGTGGATGGTCAGCTCTACTGGTGTTCGGACTGCTCACAAACGAGCCCTTGTACCAACGGTGGGGAGGGCGCGCTGGCAATTGGCCGGGCTGGAGCATGGACGTGCGGAGGCGCAAGTGGGCTGCCGGCGGGAGCGTCGAGCGGCAATCTTCTGCTCGACAATGGCGCCAGCGCGAAATGGAGCAATCTCACTGGCGATGTGAGTAATTCGGCCACGACACCGGGGCAGTTGACGGTCGGCAGCGTGCTCAATGGCCTGACGCCGCTGACCACGCGGAACAATGCGAGCGCCACGGCGGGTACGTCAGCCGGGCGTGTGCTGGTGTATGGACAATCGCAGACGCAACTGACGGCGACCACTGGCGGTATCGCGCTGGCCGGACAGAGCACCACCGACGCCAACTCGGTTACGGCCTGCACGGTTAACGCACCGGCGTCGGTCGCTTCCGGCCACGTCGAGATTGCCTTTATCGGCGACAGTAACGCGAGCGGCCTTCCGGGCGGCCTTGCGGTCACGCCGCCGTCGGGATGGACGCTGGTACGTTCGGACGAATCCAGCGATAACCAGGCGGCGCAGTGGGTCTATTATCACGTCGCGGGCGCGAGCGAGCCAACGTCGTACACCTGGGCCTACAATTCGTCCTCCAATTGCTATGCCGGAATCGCCGATTTCACCGGCGTCAACACCACCACGCCGGTTGATCAGAATAGCGGCGGCGGCGTTGCCGCCGGCTCTTCGCTCACTGTTTCGGCGCTTGGCGCCAACTATCATAATGAGACGGTCGCGGCCGGATATGTATATGCGAATATCAACGTCTCGCCGGCAATTGGATGGGCGCATACATCCGCGTGGGCGGTTGACACGGGCAACGATGAAACCGGCGCTTATTATTTTCAGACGGTCGCCGGCGCGCTTCCCGCATACTCAATTAATACGTATTCGTCTTTTGCGGCCAACATTAACAGTGGCGTAGCCTCGCAGGTGGGTTTGATTCCAGCGGCCACCATGACCGGCATGCTCGCGCTGGCGGGTAACGGAGCTTCCTTCGTGCGGGACGTGGCGGCCAGCACGCCGTCTTACTCGACCAGTATCAATCCGCTGACCGGCTATAGCGTCAACGGACGTTTCAACGTGGTCGCTTATGGCGCCGACCCGACCGGACAGGCGGACGCGGCGCCCGCGATCAACGCGGCGGTGA
>JBOHWM010000451.1:0-13836 GCA_050736555.1 Binataceae bacterium (SeqCode) | reverse complement strand
CCATTACTTGAAGAGCGCGTCGTGAAAGCGTTTTGTGGCAAGTCGCGTGTGGGGGTGGAGCGGAAATGCCGGATCAGCATTCCGGCCGGAGAAGGAGTGAGATGCGATGCAGGGCGCCAAACCGCCGTCCGACGATCGAAACGCGCCGAGTTCGGCGACCGATAAGCGCAGCCTGGCGAGCGATGGCGATCATTCGGCGGCGTTGGACTTCCGCGATTACCTGAAAGCACGAGCGCAACTGATCGAACAGGCGCTAGCGAAAAAAATCGTGGATATCGATGGCCCGGCTTCGCGCGTCGCGGAGGCGATGCGCTACAGCTTGCTCGCGGCTGGCAAGCGGCTGCGGCCTATACTGGCTGTAGCCGCGTGCGAGGCGGTCGGCGGAAATATCGCGGCGGCTTGGGATTTCGCCTGCGCAATCGAAATGATCCACACCTATTCGCTGGTCCACGACGACCTGCCCTGCATGGATGATGACGATTTGCGGCGCGGGCGCCCAACCAACCATAAGGTTTATGGTGAAGCGATCGCAACCCTGGCCGGTGATGCGCTGCTGACCGACGCATTCGCGGTGCTGGCGCGGATGGCCTCATCGGGCAATGCAGGGGTTTCGCCCGCTGTGATTATCGAGACGATCGCGGAATTAGCCGAAGCGGCAGGTTCGTCCGGGATGGTCGGCGGGCAAGTGATCGACCTGTTGAGCGAAGGCCAACCCATGACGCTCGCGCAGCTCGAGGATTTGCATCGCAGAAAGACGGCGGCGCTGTTTGTCGCGGCGGTTTGCGGAGGGGCCCGTCTGGGCGGCGCGACGCCGGCACAACTGAGCGCTCTGCGCGATTACGCCCGCGCGCTCGGCCTCGCCTTTCAAGTGGTCGATGATCTGCTCGATATCGAGTCTTCTACCGCGCAGATGGGCAAGCGGACAAATAAGGACGCCGCTCACGGCAAGAATACCTATCCGGCGCTGCTCGGAATCGCGCGTTCGCGCGAGCTCGCGGAGCAACTTAAGCTTCGCGCCCATCAGGCGCTGGTTGATTTTGACGAACGCGCCGAGCCCTTGCGTTTGTTGGCGAATTTCGCAGTGGAGCGGCAATTGTGAGTTCGAGTTCGAGTATCGCGGCAAGGCGCCTCGGAACATCGCCGATAGGCGATTCCGTTGTAAATGCGCCGGATCGGCATGGCCGCCGCGCGATGCTGATCGAACCAGGCAAGCTCGAACTGGATAATTATGATCCGCCTCATCCGGGTGCTGGCGCGGTATTGATCCAGATCAAATGCGCGCTGAGTTGCGGCACCGATTTGAAAACCTTCCGCCGTGGCCATCCGATGTGGCACCTGCCGAGTCCTTTGGGCCATGAATTCGCCGGTGTGGTGGTCGAAACCGGCGAGGGTGTGCGTGATTTTCACGTCGGTGACGCGCTCATGGCGGCACCCACCGCGCCGTGTGGCGCGTGCTTCTACTGCTCGCGCGGCCAGGAAAACCTGTGTCCGCAAGCGATGGATCTGATGGTGATGGGCGCGTATGCGGATTACCTGCTGATACCGCCCCATGTGGTTGCGCGCAACGCCTTTGTCAAACCCGAGGCGTTGTCTTTCGAGGAAGCGGCGTTATTGGAGCCGCTCGCCTGCGTGGTCCACGCGCAGGAGTTGGCGCGTCCGGAGAAATTCGAAACCGCGCTGATAGTTGGTGCGGGCCCGTTTGGATTGCTGCATATGCTCGCGCTTAAGGCGGCCGGCGTGAGGCAAGTAATTGTCGCGGGGCGTGGCGACGCGCGTCTCAAATGGGCCGGTGAACTCGGCGCCGACCAGGTGATTGACGTCAACGATGAAGACGTTGAAGCGGCGATCGTGCCGCTCAACGGCGGCTATGGTCCCGATTTGGTGATCGAATGTACCGGCAATCCGCAGGGATGGCAGGATGCGTTCGCGCGTGTGCGACGGGGCGGCCGCGTGATTTTTTTCGGCGACTGTCCGGTGAATACGCAACTCAACGTCGATACGCGCCGGATGCATTATGACAACCTGACGCTGATCGCACCTTTCCATTTTCGGCCCCGTGATGTGCGACGCGCCTTCGAATGGCTGAGCGCGGGCCGGCTCGGCGCAGGACGTGTGATTAACGCGCGGCGGCCATTGGCGGACCTCAGCGAGGTATTTGCGATGCTCCAACAGGGCACCGTATTGAAATGCGCGATTATTCCCTGAACTAGGATACGCCCGCCGCCGGAGACAGCTTCGGCGCTGGAGCCATTCATGTCCCTATGGAACAGGCTTTTCAGATAGAGAAAGAGCAGCGCGGCCAGCATCCTCGCGATGAATTCAGTACCCGGCTGGAGTTTGTGATCGATCGCGCACAACGCTCATTGATCACCAAACAACATCCGGAAGGCTATTGGCAGGCGCCGCTCGAGGCCAACGCGGAAATGAACGCCGAGTACATCATTTTTCGGCGCTTCATGGAGCTTGAACGCGATCCCGAACTGGAGGCGAAGTTGCAACGCCTGTTGCTCGAAATCCAGCAACCGGACGGGAGCTGGACGCTGTTCCCGGGCGGCCAGGGCCATATCTCAACCTCGATCCAGGCCTATTTCGCGCTGAAACTGACTGGGCTGCGGGCTGGCGATGAACCGATGATGCAGGCGCGCCGCTGGATTCTTTCCCGCGGTGGCATCGCGCGAGCAGGTACGCTCGCGCGTTTTTATCTGGCTGCGATGAACCAGCTGCCATGGAACGCGACCGCTGCGGTGCCGGTCGAGATCACGCTGTTGCCGAACTGGTTCCCGGTCAACATGTACGAGTTGTCGTCATGGGCGCGCGGCACTCTGTTCGCGTTGATGCTTTTGCAGGCGGCCAAGCCGACTGTTGCGGTGGATTGGCGCGAGGGCGTGCTCGAGCTTTATATCGAGCCGCCGCATTTCACCCGGTTCAGGATGCCGCGCGGCGCGCGCGTGGTCTCCCTGCGCAACGCGCTGTTGATCGCCGACAAATTGCTGCGCTTCTATGACCGTCATAATTTGAAGCGGTTGCGCGCCCGCGCGACGCGTTACGCTGAAAGCTGGATCGTCGAGCATCAGGACGCCAATGGATCGTGGGGCGGGATCGAGCCCTGCTATCTGCTAAGCCCGATGGCGCTCAAGGCGGTCGGCTATCGCAATGACCATCCGGTGATCAAAAACGCGCTCGAAGCATCGCGCGAGCTGATCTGGGACCTGGGCGATTCGATCCTTTATCAACCCTGTGTGTCGCCGAATTGGGATACTGCTCTGGCGGGCAAGGCGCTGCTGGATTCCGGTATCAGCGGCAGCCATCCGGCAATTGGCGACGCCGCGAAATGGTTGGTGGACCATCAGATCTTCAAGCCGGGCGACTGGTCGATCAAACGGCCGGAACTCGATCCCGGCGGCTGGGCCTTCGAGTTTCACAACGACTGGTATCCCGACGTGGACGATTCCGCCGTAATCCTGATGGTGCTGGCGGAGGCGGCGATGGCGGATGCACCTTCGCGGGAACGGGCAATCAGCCTTGGCGCCAACTGGGTGATGGGGATGCAGTCGCGCGACGGCGGGTTTGCCGCCTTCGACGTCGATAACACCTCTGAATGGCTCAATCATGCACCATTCGCGGACGTGGAAGCCTCGACGGATCCATCCTGTCCCGATCTCACCGGGCGCGTGCTCGAAATGATGGCGGCGTGCGGTTATCGCCCGCAACATCCGGTGGCCCGACGCGCGATCGAATGGCTCAAGCGCCAGCAGGACAGCGACGGAGCGTGGTGGGGCCGCTGGGGCGTGAATTATATTTACGGCACTTTTTCCGCGTTGTCCGGGTTGCGCGCGATTGGCGTGGACATAAACCAATCGTGGATAAAACGCGCGGTGATGTGGCTCAAATCGGTTCAGAATGCCGACGGCGGCTGGGGCGAAAGCTGCCTCAGCGACCATGACCCCGCCTGGCGCGGACACGGTACCAGTACGCCTTCGCAGACCGCATGGGCGATTATCGGTTTGCTGGCCGGCGAAGACAACATCAGCGAGTCGGTGACGCGCGGAGTGGCGTGGCTGCTGGAACGGCAGAATGAAAACGGCGACTGGGAGGAAACCGAATTTACCGGCACTGGTTTTCCCAATCACTTTTACCTGCGTTACCACATGTACGCCCATTACTTTCCGCTGATGGCGCTGGGGCGTTTCCGGCGCAGGCAGTCTGAAATGGCGGCACGCTGAGCGGGTGGAGGTGGCGCCTTGAAAACTATCGCACTGCTGGGTTCCACCGGCTCCGTGGGTGTCACCACCTTGGACGTGGTCGGGCGCTTCCCCGAACGTTATCGCGTGGCCGCGATGGCGGCGGGGCGCAATCTCACCCTGATGGCGGAACAGATCCGGCGGTATCAACCGGAGTTGGTGTCCGTTGCCGACGCCGAGTTAGCAAAAGAATTGGCCGACCGGATTCGCCCGCTCAAACCGACCGTCCTCTACGGTGCGGAGGGTGCGATTGCCGTGGCCACGCATCCGGCGGCGACGCTGGTGATGTCGGCGCTGGTCGGCGCGATGGGTTTGCGGCCGACGCTCGCGGCGATCAATGCCGGCAAGGATATCGCCTTTGCCAACAAGGAAGTGTTGGTGGTCGCCGGCGAACTGATCACGCGCGCCGTGCGCAAAGCCGGCGTACGGCTACTGCCGGTGGACAGCGAGCACAACGCCATTTTCCAATGCCTGGAGGGCCGTCCGCGCGCAACTCTGAAACGCATTATTCTGACCGCTTCCGGCGGCCCTTTCAGGCAATGGGCGCGCGAACGCTTTGATTCGATCACTGTGCGTGACGCACTTAATCATCCGACCTGGCGGATGGGCAACAAGATCACGATCGACTCCGCGACCCTGATGAACAAGGGTTTGGAAGTGATCGAGGCACGCTGGCTGTTTGATCTCAAGCCCGAAGAAATCAGCGTCGTGATTCATCCGCAAAGCGTCATCCATTCGATGGTGGAGATGATCGATGGCTCGGTTATCGCCGAGATGGCGATTCCCGACATGGCGATTCCAGTGGCGTTCGCGTTGTCATATCCGGATCGTTTGCCGCTGGATCATCTCAAACCGCTGTCGCTCCTGGCGTATGCGAGTCTCACCTTTGAACAGCCCGATTTGGCGCACTTTCCGTGTTTGCGCCTTGGTTATGACGCGCTCGCCGCGGCGGGGACGATGCCGGCTTGTCTTAACGCGGCCAACGAGGAACTGGTCGCGGGGTTTCTGTGCGGTGCTATGCGCTTTGTCGATATCCCGCGCCATCTCGAGACCGTTATGAGCCGCCATCGCAATGATCCGGCGCGCACGCTTGAGGATTTGCTTGAAGTTGATTCGTGGGCGCGTGCGCGGGCGCGCGAGTTAATCGGAACCGGAGCGGCACGGACGACGGTCTGATGGTCCCGGTGGAAACAGAGGCGGGTGACCGCGTAAAAGCGGCCGTGAGGCCCGCGACGGTCAGCGTCGCAAAAACCGTGACGGCTTACGACTGGCTCTCGACGGAACCGGTCTCGCTCGCCGAGGCTTACGCATATTGCGGGCGCATTGCGCGCACTCATTACGAGAATTTCACCATCGCGTCGTGGCTGATGCCGCGGCGGATGCGCCCGCATATGCATGCGATTTACGCCTATGCGCGGATCGCGGATGATTTCGCGGACGAGGCCGCGAACCTCCCCAAACTGGATGAGTGGGAGTGCGAACTGGAGCTCGCCTACGCGGGCACGCCGCGCCATCCGGTTTTCGTGGCACTGGCGGATACCGTACGCCGCTTCGATCTTCCGCGTGAACCGTTCACCGATTTGCTGCGCGCCTTTCGCGGCGACGTCAATTTCAAAGGCTTCGATACGATCGACGAGTTACTCGGTTATGCGCGCTATTCGGCCAATCCGGTCGGACGCCTGGTGCTGTGTCTGTTCGGCTATCGCGACGCGGAGCGCCAGCGCTTGTCGGATCAGGTTTGCAGTGGATTGCAACTGGCGAATTTCTGGCAGGATATCGCCATTGACCTCGATAAGGGCCGCGTCTATTTGCCGCGGCGCGACCTCAATCGCTTTGGCGTGACCACGGCCGATCTGCATGCCGGCCGCATGACGCGCGGATTTATCGCAATGACGCGCCATGAGGTCGACTACGCGCGTGCGATGCTGGTCAAGGGAGCCGCGCTCCACAAGCTGGTAGACCGCAGGTTATCCCGCGACATTCTATTGTTTGTCGGCGGCGGCCTCGCGATTCTTGACGCTATCGAGCGTGCCGGCTTCGACGTCTTTCATAATCGGCCGCGGCTGCGCAAGCTCGACTACCTCACTATCGGATGGCACGCGCTAAGTGGCCGGTTTGGATGAAGCGACCGTGATGGAGGGGGTGGGGCAGGCGGCGGTGTTGGAGCTCGATTATGCGCGCTGCGCCGAGATCACGCGGCGCGCTTCTTCGAACTTTTACTACGCCTTCATGCTGTTGCCAGTCGAACGCCGCCGCGCATTGCACGCGGTCTATGCCTTTTGCCGCTTTATTGACGACATCGCCGACGATGGGATGGCTAAGCCCGAGTTGATGCTCGGGCGTTGGCGGGCGGAACTCGCCAGCGTATTCGAAGGCACGCCCTCTCACGCAATTTCACGCGCCCTCGCCGACAATGTGTATCGCTTCAACATACCACGACGCTACCTGGAGGAGATCATCGACGGCGTCGAGATGGACCTGACGCGCAAGCGTTACGCCAGCTTCGAAGAGTTGAGCCTCTATTGCCGCCGGGTGGCGTCGGCGGTCGGCCTTATCTGTATCGAGATTTTTGGCTACCGCAATCCCAACACGCGAATTTACGCCGAACGCCTCGGCCTGGCCTTTCAACTGACCAATATTATCCGTGATGTGCGTGAGGACGGTGAGCGCGGACGTATCTATCTGCCGCTTGAGGACTTGCATCGCTTCGACGTCGCTGAAGATGAAATCCTGCGCGGCGTCTACAGTCCGCGCTTTCGCGCCCTGATGGCGTTCGAGGCCGAACGTGCGCGGAGTTACTATCAGGAAGCCGCGGCCGCGCTCGCGCCCGACGACCGCCCTACGATGATCGCGGCTGAGGGGATGCGGCTTATATATGGCGCGCTGCTCGAACGTATCGTGCGTTCGAATTTTCAGGTATTCGATAAACGCCACAGCCTCTCGGCCAGCCACAAATTATACCTGGTCGGACGTGCGTGGGCGGGCTCGCGATGGCGTCGGATACGATAACTTCAAACGGAGCAAAGCGCGGCTAGCTGGCGAATCGGATGTGAGCAGGCTAGCCTCCACCTGAGGGAGCCGAAAAAAGCACGCGAGCTATCTGCATCCAGTGAATCATAACGGATGGCGGTCGAAGCAAAAGACGTGGTGATAATCGGCGGCGGCTTCGCCGGTTTAAGTGCGGCCGTGGAGCTGAGCGAGAAGGGGTTTCGCGTCGCACTGCTCGAAGGCAAGCCGGCGCTGGGTGGACGTGCCTATTCGTTCACCGATCCTGAAACCGGTGATTTTGTCGACAATGGCCAGCACGTATTGATGGGATGTTACCGCGAGACGCTGGGCTTCCTTGCAAAGATTGGTACGCGCGACAAGCTCATCGTGCAGAAAAATCTCGCAATCGAAATGCTCGACGGCCCCGGCCAGCGCGCGCAGATAGCCACCGCCCGGTTACCAGGTCCGCTGCACATGATGGCGGCGCTTTTGCGCTATCGTCACCTGAGCATCGCCGAACGCGTGAAGTTGTTGCATGCCGGAGCGCGGATGCTCCGCATGCGGCGCCGCAACGATGCGCCGCTGAAAAAGGTGACGGTGGCACAGCTCATGGACACGCTGGGGCAAAGCGAACGAACGCGCCGATGCTTCTGGTATCCGCTCGCGATTGCGACGCTGAACGAGGATCCCGAACTCGCTTCGGCCGGCTTGCTGGCCGAAATAATGAAGCGTGCCTTTTTTGGCAGTCGTTTCAATTCGTCATTCGTCTATTCGCGAGTGGGCTTGAGCGATTTGTATTGCGGTGCGGCGCAGAAATTTGTCGAAAGTCACGACGGCGTAATCGCGTGCCGCGCAACCGTTGAAGAGTTTGAATTCGACACCGATGGATCGCTTGCGGCGGTGCGCATGCGTGATCGCGGCCGTCTGGAGGCGTCGCACTTTATTGCGGCCGTACCGCCGGCGCAACTGCTCAGATTACTGCCTGAAGCGGCGATAGCCGATCCATTTTTTTCCCAGCTCAACGCGCTTACGAGTTCACCTATCATCTGTGTCCATGTATGGCTCGATCGCGAAGTCACGGACTTCGCCTTTGTCGGCTTTATCGGCACCACCACGCAATGGCTCTTCAATAAAAGACGGATCTTTGCGCGCCACGGCGAACGGCATCCCGGCTACCTGAGTTTTGTAATTAGCGGCGCGCGCCGATTAATGGAAAAATCCAACGAAGAGTTGCTCGCCATCGTGATGGAGGATTTGCGGCGGATGATCAGCGGCGCGCGCGATGCCAAGTTGGTCAAGGCGTTGGTGCTGAGAGAAAAACATGCGACGATCGCGTCGGATCCCGCCAGCGACGCGGCGCGGCTGTCCGGTGTCACGCCGATTGCGAATCTATATCTCGCCGGCGACTGGATACAGACTGGACTTCCCGCCACGATTGAGAGCGCGGTGGCCTCCGGGCATGCGGCCGCTCAGTTAATTATGCGCCGATCAGAAACGTCCTCTCGCCGAGGCGCCGCCTTGGCGCATTGACCAGTAGCGCCGGCGCGGACGGGAGCGACACGCGAGAATCGTCGCGCTGGCGAAACCAACGGCACCTCAGTCGGAGCGGCATAGGGCTCGCTTGCGAGCCCGTGAGCGAGAGAGTCCGAACGAGCGATCAAAACTGAGCCGAGCACGCTGGTGAATAGGGCGAAACGAGCACATTAGGCGAAGCAAGCAGGCGGGTCCGCGAGTTGCATTGAGGAACAACGAGCTGCGAGTCGCGTCCAAGATTAAGCGTCTGCGAGGTGCATATAAAATTAAGACTTCGCGAGTTGCATTAAAGTCATTAGTCACCGGGGCCAACGGTTTTCTCGGCTGCCACGTGGTGCGCGCGTTGCTTGAGCGTGGCGACCATGTGCGTGCGATGGTGCGAGAGCGCTCCGACAAGCGCGCGCTCGCCGGTCTCGGCTGCGAACTGATTAGCGCCGATTTGCGCGACGCGGAAGCGGTCGATCGGGCAGTGCGCGGATGTGACCAAGTCTATCACGTGGCGGCCGATTACCGGCTTTGGGTGATGGACCCAGCGCAGATGTACGCGGCGAACGTTGACGGAACCCGCAACATTTTAGCCGCCGCCCGGCGTGCTGGAACTCAACGCGTGATTTATACCAGCACCGTCGGCGCGCTCGGAATTGGCAATGACAAAATGGGGCGTGAAGACACGCCGGTGACCCTGGCCGACATGGTGGGTCACTACAAACGTTCGAAATTTCTCGCCGAGCGGGAGGTGATGCAGGCCGCACGCGACGGTTTGCCAGTGGTGATCGTGAATCCTTCCACTCCAATTGGACCGCTCGATTACAAGCCTACGCCGACCGGCCGCATAGTCGTCGATTTTCTAAACCGCCGTATGCCCGCGTACGTCGAGACCGGGCTCAACCTGGCTCCGGTCGAGGACGTGGCGCGCGGCCATCTGCTGGTGGCTGAACGCGGGCGGATTGGCGAAAAATACATTCTGGGCGGTGAGAATCTGACGCTTGAACAAATGCTGGGCAGGCTGGCGGCCCTCTCCGGATTGCCCGCGCCGCGCATCAAAATCCCCTACGCCGTGGCGTTCGGCTTTGCGTTGGGAGCGGAGGCGGTGGCGCGCGCGTTTACTCGTCGTCCGCCGCGCGCGAGTCTCACCGAAGTCAGGATGTCGCGCAAATCGATGTTCTTTGACGATAGCAAGGCGCGTTGTGAGCTCGACTATGCGCCCGGGCCGGTCGACGAGGCCTTGGCGCGCGAAATCAAGTTTTTTCGGCAGATTGGCGCTGCGCACGCGTGAAATTATGCACCTGTTGGGACTACTGTGCGCGATGCCGCTTCTCCGAGACTCGCTTAGACAGTTCTTATCCAGGGAAGTTACGCACGATGGCCTCAACGGCACGCGCCAATACCTCGGTCGAATTCTTGAGATTGCGCTTAAGGCGGAGGGCGGAAAAAATCATGGTGGGGTCGCGCAACAACGCTTTGACCGCAACGCCGGGGCGGACGCGGCCGTCTTCATTCGCCAACCCGGCACCGACCAAATCATGGTCGACCGTATCAAGGATGGCGCGTGCGCAGGCAAACGGGATACCCCGCTGGCTCGCTTCCAAGGCGATTGCCGCGCTCTCCATATCAACCGCGAGGGCGCCGCTGCTTTCGCCTGCAGTCAATTTGTCGGCGCTTCTGACGAGTGCGCGCGAAACCGTAAGAATGCCACCGGTGGAATGGGCGATACCCGCGGCGTCAAGCGCCTGCTCTATCGCACTCACCCATTGCGGCGAGACTTCCAGCACAAATTCGGTCGTGGCATGATCTTCTGAACGAACCATGAGATGGTCGGCAATCACCATATGGCTCACGCCGAGAAGCGGCGAAAGCGCGCCCGCAACTCCGGTTGCGATCGCGAGATCAATTTTGGGAACACGGTCAAAAGCAAGCTGTGCCGCCGCGCGCGCCCGCTTCAACCCGATTCCGGTGGTTATCATGGTGAAGTCGGCGTTGCCGACACGTCCCTGCATGCCGCGCAGCCCGTTTTGCAACGATGCCGCATCGGCGACGCGCGGCAGCATCGGTCGCATCTCGGCGCCGAAAGCATAAAGCACGAGGATCATCGTGCGTTTTTCTCGAGTTTCATCACGGTCGACTCTTGTGTCGCAAGCTGCGTTTCCACCGAGAAACTCGCGCGATCATTTGAACCAAAGCATGGGTTGCAGCAAAATTGCGCGGATGGCAGGTGAGCGTCAAGCCGCTTCTCGGGTGTGGCATGCCGATGCTTGATCGGGAGGCGGAGAACGGCGGCGGTTCACGCGCGGACAAGAGTTTGGGCCGCCGAGCGATAATTGTCAGTGGCGACGACTTCGGTATTTCACGTGAGGTTAACGCGGGCGTGCTGCGGGCGTACCGCGATGGCATCCTGCGCGGCACCAGCCTGATGGTCGCGGGCGCCGCGCGGGATGAGGCGGTAGCGTTGGCGCGGGAAGCCGCTGGTTTGGACGTAGGACTTCACATGGTGGTCTGCCGCGGCTCAAGTGCGTTAGCTCCCGCGCGACTGGCTGGAGTCGTGGATTTGACTGGCCGCTTCGTCGAAAATCCGGTGGCTGGCGGCCTTGGTTATTTTTTTCGGCGCTCCGTGCGTAGCCCGCTGCGGGATGAAATTCGCGCGCAGATCGAACTCCATTTGGGCTTAATCGGTTATCTGAATCATATCGATGGACATCTAAACTTTCATGTTCATCCGGTGCTAGCCGCGATCCTGGTCGAGCTCGCGGCCGAATATCGCGTGCCATATGTGCGGCTGCCGGCCGAGCCGGTCTTCACGACCTTGCGACTGGCGCGTGATCATGCGTTGCGCAAGCTGCTCGAGGCGATGATTTTCCGCGTTTTGTCGCGCCGTGCGCGCAGAATGTTGGCCGATCGCGGGATCAAGTCGAATGATCATCTGTTCGGATTGCATCAGAGTGGCAATCTCACCGAGGATTACGTCGATGGACTTCTCCGACGGCTGAAACCAGGCGTAACGGAGCTGTATTTTCATCCGGCCGCGGATATCGGTGGAACTCCGCCTGACATGCGAGCACAGCGTGAGGTTGCGATCCTGACCAGCGCGCGCATTCGCGAAACGCTGACGCGTGAAGGAATCGAATTAACCAATTTCGCCCAACTCGCGTGCCAGTAACGATTAAAAAAGAGACGACCCAGCGGCGATATACATCTTGAGTTAACTCGCTTCGCCGAGGCTTTTGCGTCTACAATTGCGAGCGGTGCCGCCAGTGGATTTTGCATATCCGTCCCGTCATTCTGAACCGATGAGCGGAGCCGTCGCGAGCGCGCCGGGCCGGCGTTGAAGTCCGACAATCCAAGCCAACCAAGAGGAAGCAATGCTCGATCAGGAGACCACGTTAGGCGCTGACAAGGCTTCGGAATATCGCTTGCCGTCAACCGTTACGCCGGAACGGTACGAACTCAGGCTTGCCCCGGACTTGCTTGCTTTTACCTTTACCGGCGAGCTGTCCGTTACAGTGACGGTGCATCAAGCGACCGCCGAAGTGGTGCTTAACGCGCTCGAACTCGAAATCGATCGCGTGACCGCCGAGCGTACCGGTGAAACAGTTACCGCAGATATCACAATGGAACCGGCGCAGGAACGCGCACATTTTCACTTCGAAAAATCATTGGGCACCGGCGAATGGAAACTGCTGATCGCCTATAGCGGCATCCTCAACGATAAACTTCACGGCTTTTATCGCAGCCACTACACCGACGCGATGGGCAAATCGCACGTGCTCGCCAGCACCCAGTTTGAATCGACTGACGCGCGGCGCGCGCTGCCGTGCTGGGATGAGCCGGCAATGAAGGCGGTGTTCAAGGTGACTTTGGTTATCGATGAGCACCTCACCGCGATTTCCAATGCCGGGATGGAGAGCGAGCGCCAACTCGGCAACGGCAAAAAGGAGGTCGTCTTCAAGGACACTATCCGCATGTCGACCTACCTGCTCGCTTTCATCGTCGGCGAATTTGAAGCGACGGCTCCAATCGACGCGGGCACGCCGTTGCGAGTGGTACACGTTCCGGGAAAGGGCGCGCTGACTGAATGGGCGCGGCGGATTGGTCAGTTTTCACTGAAATTCTTCGCTAACTACTACGGCATCGCATATCCCGGCGACAAGCTCGACCTGATCGCGATTCCCGATTTCGCCGCCGGCGCGATGGAGAACCTGGGCGCAATCACGTTTCGCGAAACCGCGCTGCTGATCGATGAGCAGAGCGCTTCGCATAGCGAATTGGAACGCGTTGCCGACGTCGTGTCGCATGAAAACGCGCATATGTGGTTTGGCGATCTGGTCACGATGAAATGGTGGAACGGGATATGGCTCAACGAAGCCTTCGCCACGTTCATGGAGATGCTGGCGGTCGATGCCTGGAAACCGCAGTGGAAGCGCTGGGAGAGCTTTGCCGTGTCGCGCGCCGCCGCGATGGCGACGGACGCGCTCAAGAGCACCCGTTCCATCGAATACACGGTGCTGAGTCCCGAGGACTGCCGTGCCATGTTCGACATCCTGACGTACGAGAAGGGTGCGGCGGTGCTGCGCATGCTCGAACAATATTTGGGTGCCGAGGAATTCCGCCAGGGCATTTCGCTTTACCTCCGCCAACATGAATACGCCAATAGCGAGACGGGCGACCTGTGGGATGCGCTCGAACAGGCGACCCATGAACCCGTGCGCAAGATGATGGACTCATGGGTGTTCCAGCAGGGGTTTCCGATCGTGAGCGTCAGCGCGGTGAACGAAGGCCGCACCCTTGAGCTTAGGCAGCAGCGATTTTTCCATCTTCCACCTGAAAATCCCGAGCCGCAACTTTGGCAGATCCCGGTAATGGTCCGAGCGCGGACCGATAGGGGCGTTTCCACACACAAATTGGTGCTTGGTGAACGAGAAGCCAGGCTGGACTTGCCGGGCCGGCTCGAATGGGCGCTGCTCAACGAGGGCGGCCACGGCTTCTACCGGGTACGCTATTCCTCGGAAATGCTGCGCATCTTGACGCTCAACCTCAAAGAGATCGGATCAGTCGAGCGCTTCGGTCTGGTGAGCGACAC
>JBOHWM010000450.1:0-2349 GCA_050736555.1 Binataceae bacterium (SeqCode) | reverse complement strand
TCTTGATCGTGCTCATCAGCGCACTCAAACCTTCGAGCGCGTAATACTCGCATTGCATCGGCACCATCACGGCGTCGGCACTGACGAGGGCGTTAAGCGTGAGCAGTCCGAGTGACGGCGGCGTGTCGATCAAGACGTAGCCATATTGGTCGCGGATAGGATGAAGGATTTCCTTGAGGCGGCGCTCACGTCCTTGCTGAGTTGCCAATTCGATTTCGGCACCGACCAAGTCGGGGCCCGACGGAGCGAGAAATACATTTTCGCGGACGGCTTTGATTGAATCCGCGATGGCGATGCGACCCAGCAGCGCTTCGTAGATCGTTTTGCCGGAGCCCTTGACCGCCGACATTTTTGCGTCCGAAACCAAGCCTGAAGTCGCATTACCCTGGGGATCGAGATCGATCACCAGTACGCGATGCTTCGGCTCGGCGAGCGCGAGAGCGAGGTTGACCACCGTGGTGGTTTTGCCGACTCCGCCTTTTTGATTGGCTACCGCGACCAGCCGCCCCACATCAGCCTCGTTCCGGCGCGCCTCGAGCTTTACACCCAATGCTGTTTCAATGTTTCACGTGAAACATTTGGCGAACGCCTAGTAGAGCATCTAACCACGCGTCCGACGGGAAAGTAAAGCTGACGGGGCGCGTTAGCAATAACAATCACAGGTGCCGTCAAGTTTTCTTCCAAACCATCAAGGCGCGCTTCAATGGCGTGCCGTCACGCTCGACCGAATATTCATATCTTGCGGATTCGGCCAAGCCGTAAGTGACGCCAAGATCTTCCGCGATTCGCTGCGAGGGGTTGAGGTACAGGATCACGTGCCCTCCTCGCTTAAGCGCGTTCGCCGCCGTTTCGAGCGCAAGCTCAGGCGTGCCGAAGGCTCTGGACGTAACGATGTCGAAGGCCGCGCGGTCATTCGCGTCAACATGTGGTCGGACCGTGACGTTGTGCAAATTCATCGCGACGGCTGTAACTTGCAGGAAGCTCGCCCGTCGATGGCGCGCCTCGACCAATAAGAATTGAGCGGGCATTGTCATGGCGAGAATCAATCCGGGGAAGCCGGCGCCGCTGCCGAGATCGAGCACGTGATGCGTGACTTCAAAGGCGTCCGTCAAAACCGGCGACTGCGGAGCAATCATCGTCGGCGCCAGGCTATCGACGATATGGAAAGCGATCTCCTCAGGGTTATCGGGACGCGCGGTAAGGTTGGTCCGCACGCCCCATTGGGCCAAGATTGCGGCAAAGGTCTCGAGATGAGAGCTGAATTCCGGAGGTGGTCTGAAGCCGAAGGCCTGCGTATGACTGTGGACGAGTGCCGCTACGCGGGCGGGAAGCTCGGCTTGACTGGGAGGGCGGTCGGAATCTTTCACGTGAGACGTCATGGGCTCGCAAATCAGGAATGTTTCACGTGAAACATATGTCTCTTGAAACACCGCTTACTCAGAGCCTTGGTCCCGCTGTATCCACGCCCGCCCGCTCCGTGCCCGCAAATGGACGGCCAAAATTGAAACCGCCGCGGGTGTGACCCCCGGCATCCGCGAGGCTTGCCCCAGCGAACGCGGCCGTATCCGTGCCAGCCGCTCACGCACCTCGGTCGAAAGCCCCCCGACGCCGTTATAATCGACCCATTCCGGAATCGCGACGTCTTCCAGCCGTTTCAACCGCTCGACAGCCTCGGCTTGCCGTCGAACATAACCCTCGTACTTAACGTCGATTTCGAGTTCGGCCGCCTCATCATGATCGAGCGTCGGCGCCAGACCTGCCAGGTTCAATACGGCGCCATAAGATACTTCCGGGCGTCGCAGCAGTTCGAACGCGTGGACCGACTCCTTTAGCGGACTCGAACCAGCATTAATGAGGTAATCGTCAATCTTATTGCCGAGTGGCACCAGCGTACTTTTAAGCCGCGCGATCTCGGCCGCCACTTTTGATGTCTTCGTGCGAATCCGTTCACCCGCGGCGGACTCGATCAGGCCAAGATGCTCGCCGATCGGCGACAGCCTGCGATCGGCGTTGTCTTCGCGCAGCAACAGACGGTACTCGGCGCGCGACGTGAACATCCGATAGGGTTCGCCACCGATTCCGCGCGTCACCAAATCATCGATCATCACCCCGATATAGGCCTGGTCGCGGCGTAGAACGATCGGGGCGTCGCCGCTGGCGTGTAGCGCCGCGTTGATCCCGGCCATCAGCCCTTGCGCGCCCGCCTCCTCATAGCCGGTGGTGCCATTGATCTGGCCGGCGAAAAACAACCCGTGCAGCAGCCCGGTTTCGAGTGAATCCTTGAGCTGAGTGGGATCGCTGAAGTCATATTCGATTGCGTAACCCGGCCGCATGATATCGGCATGCTCG
>JBOHWM010000449.1:0-12971 GCA_050736555.1 Binataceae bacterium (SeqCode) | reverse complement strand
CGCGCGATTTCCGCCCAGCGGAATTCCGAAGACCACAGTGCGCGCACACCCAGGCGCGCGAAGAATAGAATCGCGGCTAAGATCAGTATCAAACCCGCCGCGCCATACCGGCGAGCCAGGCTTATCGATGTGCGACTGGCGCCGACCACATCGGCTGCGGCGGCATCGTTGCGGAAACGATCGGCGCTTATGGGTGCGGCCGGAGGCCTTGGCAGATTACGCGAACTGGCACGCTCCATTGACGCAACAGAGTCGCAAGATAGGAGGACCGAGGCAAGTCCGCCCCACCTGACGTGATTCCAACACGACTCGCCGAGGTGGCCGCCTCAGTCGCGCCGATGAGTGCCGCGCAGTACGTCGAATTTCGCACGCCGCCGCTCGCGCCGTAAGAGTACGCTCACCGCGCCGGCGCCGCCGTCGTTGGGACGCGCGGTGGCGAAGGCGAGCACGTAGCCGCCGATCGTGCCATGTGAAAGCCATTGCGCGGTCGCATGCTTGAGTACCGCCTGTCCGCCCGGCGAACGCAGTCCGCGGCCATGAACCACCAGGACCGCGCGATAGCCTTTGCGCACGACGTCGAGAATAAAGGTGGTGAGCGCTTCCTTGGCGGCGACCTGCGTCAGGCCGTGGAGGTCGAGATGAGCTTGGATGGAAAATTCGCCGCGGCGCAAACGCGTCACCAGTCGCGGATCGAGGCCGACGCGTGCGCCTTCCAGATATTCCTCAGTCTCCGTCAATTCGAATGGCCCCTGACCGGAAATCAGGTCCGATAGTTCGGCGATCACCTCGGCATCCTCGCTGACGATATCGCGCTTGACTTTGGGCTCGGTCGCGATGCGCAAGGCGCGTGAGTTTTCGAGCGGCCGCACGCCGATAAAAGCTTGCGCCATTGCCTGGTCGTCGTCCAATTCCGCCTCGGCAGACTTTGATGGTGTCGTCAGTGCGGGTGCCGACGGTGTGGGCTTTATCGCTGGGTTTGCGCTCGGTGTGGCATCATGACGGCGTGCCAGTAGCTTGCTTAGATCTTTGAACGGCGAGTTGAAGACGGGCTTGGAGGATTCCGTCTCAGGCTTCTCGCGCTGGGACGCGGGTTTTCGTTTCCTTGCCATCGGGGAAAACAGGCGCACGTCGATTCTACGCGATGCGCACGCAAAAAGAACCGCTTTTCGAAAATCCGCGCTATGAAGAATAACGTCACTGGCAGGTCTGGCAATCGACGGCGGACCGCCAAAGCTGTCATTCTGAACGGAGTCCGTCATTAGCGCAGCCGAAGGGTGAATGCATTAGTGGAGCGAAGCGGAACGAGTCCGCGAGGCGCGTACCAACGAAGTGAAGAATCCTGGAAAACAAAACTCGATGAAGATCCGGATCCCTCGCCGCGCTCGGAATGACAGAATCAGTTAGGCAGAGGTTCCATGAAAGCCCACTGACCACGGGAGCGGTGCATCATGAGATTCGGTGTGATGTTCGATTTCCGCAATCCAGCACAATGGCGGCGGTCGGAGCCGGCCCTCTACAAGTCGCATCTGGACGAAATCGCGCGGCTCGAGGAACTTGACTACGACGATGTTTGGTTGACCGAGCATCATTTCGTCGAAGACGGCTACAATCCCTCAGTGCTGCCGCTAGCGGCCGCGATCGCGGTTCGCACCAGCCGCATCCGTATCGCCACCTTCGTTCTGCTCCTGCCCTTTCACAACGCCGTGCGCGTGGCGGAGGACGCTATCAGCGTGGACATACTATCGGGCGGACGCTTCGATCTCGGCGTCGGCCAGGGCTATCGCGCGGAGGAGTTCACCGCCCTCAACATTCCGCGCGCGGAACGCTCGGCGAGGCTGGCCGAGGGTATTGAACTGATCGATCGCCTTTTTAAGGAACAGGATGTGACTTTCGAGGGCAAATACAACCGTGTCAGCGGAATGACGCTTCATCCACGGCCGGTGCAAGCGGGCGGACCGCCCATCTGGATCGGATGCCGTACCGCGAAGGCGACCGAGCGCGCGGCGCGACTGGGCTTCCATTTACTGGCCACGCTGGGTCCCGATCCGGCGGGTCCATATCAGGCGGCATTGCTTCGGTTCGGACGCGAACCGAAGCACTTCAATATCGCGCAATTGCGCACGGTGCACGTGGCACGCAACGCGGATCAGGCCTGGGAGGAAGCCGCGCCGCACCTCCATTACATGATGACCCATTATGATCACTGGTTGGCTGAAGCCAACGACGCCGCCGGTGACCAGGAGGTCTGGCGGATTTCGTCGCACACGCAATTACGCGCGTCGTCGCTTGCCCAAGGCCTGATGATCGGCACGCCGGACGAGGTTTCGCGCAAGCTCGAAGAATTCCGCGCCGGATGCGCGTGCACTCATTTCGTCATGGCGGCGCAGTTTCCCGGCATGGATCCGGCGCTCGTCACGCGCTCACTCGAACTGTTCGCCAAAGAGGTAATGCCGAATTTCAGGAATTGAAACTGTGCCGCCGCAGTTTGAAGGATGACGAAATGACAGGATTGCGGTGCTTTTTTAACGCCCCAGGCTGCGTTGTTCGCGCTCGGCCAGTTCCATGTCCGCGCTCACCATCAGTTCGACCAATTGCGCGAAGCCGACCTTCGGCTGCCATTTGAGCTGTCGCCGCGCTTTGGTCGAATTGCCGACCAGGAGGTCTACTTCCGCGGGCCGCAGATGACGCGGGTCGATCACCACGTATTTGCGCCAGTCGAGCGTAAGCTGATCGAACACCCGCTCGAGGAATTCCTGCACCGAATGACTCTCGCCGGTCGCGACGACGTAATCGTCCGGCTGCTCTTGTTGCAGCATCAGCCACATGGCCTCGACGTAATCGCCGGCAAAACCCCAGTCGCGGCGGGCGTCAAGGTTTCCCAGCGCGAGCCGGTCCTGCAAGCCGAGCTTGATGCGCGTCGCACTACGAGTGATTTTGCGGGTGACGAAATTTTCCCCGCGCCGAGGCGATTCGTGATTGAACAGGATGCCGTTGCTGGCGAACAGGCCGTACGCCTCGCGGTAATTGACCGTCTGCCAATGGGCGTAACATTTGGCACAGGCGTAAGGGCTGCGCGGATGGAACGGGGTACTTTCGCGTTGCGGCGTTTCGGCCACGCGGCCGAACATCTCGGACGATCCGGCCTGATAAAAACGCACATTGCGGCCGTGACGCTGATTGTGATCGCGAATGGTTTCTAACAGACGCAAGGCGCCGAGCCCCACCACGTCGGCGGTGTATTCGGGCTGGTCGAAGGAAATCCGCACATGGGATTGGGCCGCCAGGTTGTAAACCTCGTCGGGCCGCGTCAACTCCAGGATTCGGCGCAGGCCGGTGGCGTCGCCGAGGTCGCCATAATGCAGTTGCAGACCCGAGCGGTCGGCGGGAAAGCCCTTGCGCAGATGGTCGATGCGGCCGGTCGCAAAACTCGAGGTCCGTCGCACGATGCCATGCACGCGATAGCCCTTGTTGAGCAGCAACTCGGCCAAATACGAGCCGTCCTGGCCGGTGACCCCTGTAATCAGTGCGACTTTGTCCATACTCCCCAGGTTCGTCCCTCTGAGACTCGCGGCCACACGACCGACATAGGCGCAGCGGCCCGCTAAGCATAACAGCGGCGTCGCGCACGCCATACCCGCGAAGACGTGTTCGCCCAGCTCCGCGAAGGGAGCCCCGCGCCTCTAATTTGTCATTGAACGCAGCTCGTGAACTTAGACCTTGGACACGACTCGCAGACTTGTTATTCCTGAACGCAGCTCACAGACTCACCTGCTCGCTCCGCCTCCGCTTTGCTAGTGCGCTCGATTCCGCCTGGTGCGCGCTGCGTTAATTGATTAATCGCCGCGGATCAAACGATGCGAGTCGCTGTCGAAATGCTGAGTCGAAAACTCGTACAATTCGGCGTCTTCGAGCGCCTCCATCTGATGCACCAAGCCGCTGGGCACGTCCATGCATTGACCCGGAACAAGCTCGAATTCCTCCAACGTTTCCGCTTCCGGCGATTGCTTGATGCGCACCAGGAGCCGTCCCGAGCGAAGATAAAATGATTCCGTCTTGAGTTTATGGAAGTGGAGTGAACAACGTTTGCCCTTGCGGATTTCGAGAATTTTTCCACAATACAGCTCGCCGTTCGCGATCCAGACTTCCCTGCCCCATCCCTTGGGCACAATCATTACTGGTTGGCGTGGTCGAATTGTTCCGTTCATATCCGGCAAGCGGATCGTATCTCCGCCCCTTTCACAAGACGATCGTATTTGAGGATCAGTCTATGCGGGCGGGCGGGATTATGCCACGACCTGACCGGGCGCCGCTTCGTTGATTGTCCCACCCTCGGGCACCGCGCCGATCTCATTCAGCCGGATGGAGAAGCGCTTGATCACCAGCCGATGAAGGTTGGCGAAGGCCCAGATCAAGGCGAGACGTTCGCGCGGCAGGTTCTCGGTCGCAATCAGAATCTGGCGGAAACCATACTCGGAGTAAATTTCTTCGAGCTGGTCGAAGGTGCCGAGCACGCGGTAGCCATGCACCAGTTTGCCCAGTTTGAAACTATCGTCATCGATGAAGCCGACCAGTCGTGGACTTGGAGTCCTTCCTGAGGAGACAAATCGGGCCGCCGCTTCGGCGGTTTCCGCGGCCCCGATTATCACCACGCGATCCCCCGGCTTTACCAGCAGCGCCAGGCTCCGCCGCATTGCGCGGAACGAGAGGCGGCTGGCCAGCAGTAGATTCAGCAGCAGGATCACGAACAGCACCGTGACCGAACTGGGTGGATCGATCGGCACAAAGAGAGACTCCAGCACCAGCAAAATGCCCGCCAGTACCGCACCGTTGGTAAACCGCGTAACGTCGGCAATGCCGGCGTAGCGCCAAATGCCGCGATAAACGCCGGCAATTGCGAATGCCGCGTAGCAGGCGACGATCACGAACGGGAGGGTCGGCAGCAGCGCCTCCATCCGCAAGTCATCGACCCTGAAGTTCCAGCGAATTAAATAGGCGCCAAAATAAGCCGCCACGATCAGCGCCAGGTCCAGCGCCGCTTCGGCCGCGCGCCGCTTGTATCCGAGGCTCAGAATGAAACCGGCGAAACCGCGCAGTCGTCCGTAGGCGACTCCCGGCGGGTCGGCGTCGAAGGTCAGGTCAATCATGAACAGGCCGATCAGAGCGAAACCAAGGGCGACAAAAGGCAGGACCGCGAGCGCTACCGCGTGCGGGATCATCGCCAGCGCCAGGGCGCACAAACCGGCCGCAAGCGCAACGCTCCAGCATAAGGCGACCGCGCGCCGATGCCCCAGGCCCAACAACAACAGCCGATGATGTGAATGGTCGAGGCCGCGGCGCGAGACCGGCGTCGCGGTAGCCAGGCGGCTCACGCTGACAATCGCGGTATCGAGCAGCGGCACCATCACGATCAGCACCGGCACGACATAACGCAACAGACGCGAGTTGGCCGCCGCCAGGCCACCGGCGCGCATCGCAACCACACCGAGCAACAAGCCTAGCGGCAGCGCGCCACAATCGCCCATGAAGACCGACGCGGGATGGAAATTGTAGAGTAGAAAACCACTCAAGGCGCCGGCTATCGCCAGACTTTGATAGGTTAAGGGCCGATCGTGGTGGACGACGCCGATAACGGCGCAGATGCCCGCGGCAACAACACCAATACCGGCCGCCAATCCATCGAGGCCGTCGATAAGGTTGCAAGCATTGACCGTTGAGAGCAGCCAGAACACCGCCAGGCCGCCGCCGAAAAGCCATGGGGCAAGCCCGAAGCTTGGTGCCATCCAGACCACGGCCACGATGATGATTAGCTGGCCGGCGAATTTCCTCAGTGGGCGCAGCGCGACAGCGTCATCGATCACGCCGAGCGCGAAGAGGCCCGCCACCCCCATCAGCAGCCATAACGGCAGGACATGGGCCGCCGCCATCGCCGCCATCACTGCGGCGCTAATAGCGGCGCCACCAAGCAACGGAATTTGAACGGAGCGTTGCGCGTCGGCGTAAGGCGGTGCGACCACGTGAAAGCGGAGCGAGAGCCTTTCAATCAGCGGCAGGATGCTTATAGCAATGATAAAAGCGAAGATAGGGACGGCCGCAAGGAAGTAAACGTCGATATGCATCTAAACGCCTGGAGGGACCTAGCGGCAAAGGTTTATCGCTATAAACATCCATAATCTAAATAGGCCTGTTTGAGCACAATTACCAGCCTATTTCAGTCTCAAGATGGAAATAAATTGGCTGAAAGCATACTTAGAGGCGTAACAAAGGCGAATCAGAGCCGTAAGGCCCTCGCCCTGCCTGTACAACCGTGACTCCCCTTCGGAATGAAGATGAGTCTGTGCGGAGCTTCCTTAGCGGTTTTCCTGGTAAAGAACGCCGGCCACGCGCAAGCTCGCTATTCGATCATCGCTGTAGCCGAGAACTTCGCTCAGCACTTGTGGACCATGTTCGCCCAGCAGCGGAGCCTGAAGCTCGGGCAAATTCGGATAGGCGGAAAACTTGAGTGGAAAGCCGGGGATCGTAACTTCGCCCAGAATCGGATCGGGTACGGTACGCACCATCTCGCGCGCCTTGAAGTACGGATGCTTCATAGTGTCGGTAACTGAAAGCACCGGGGCGCAGGCGATACGATTTTCGTCCAGCACCTTGAGCGCGGCTTCATCGGTAGAAAACGATGATAGCCATTGTTCGACGATCGCGTTCAACTCGTCGCGGTTCTTGGCACGATCCGCGCCGGTCGCGAAACGTGGATCCGCGCGCAGTTCAGGCCGCTTCATCGCGGTCAGCAGGTATTCCCACTGGCGATCGAGCACGAGGATGAAGATCCAGCCTTGCGGTCCGTGATAAACGCCGGCCGGGCAAATCTGATTGTGATAGCGGCCCATTCGCAGCGGGATGAACTCACCGCCGCTTAGCGAATGGCTTTGCAGCCCGAAGTCATGCATATGGTAGAGTGCGTCGACCATCGCGATATCCATATATTGGCCGATACCGGTTCTTTCACGATGGTAGAGAGCGTAGCCGAGGGCTGCGAAGACATGCACTCCAGTGCCGACGTCGGCGACACCGATGCCCACAAAGGTGGGATTGCCGTCGGGGTCGCCCGTCATATGCATGAAGCCGGAAAAGGCCTGCGCGATCATGTCGTAGCCGGTTTTATGAGCCAGCGGGCTCTTGCGGCCGAAGGCTGAGAGCGAGGCCATGATCAGCCGCGGATTGATTTTTTTGAGCGAATCGTAATCGAGTCCGCGCTTTTGCATCACGCCCGGGCCGAAGTTCTCCACCACGATATCGACCTTGGGCACCAATTCGCGCAGGATGTCGAGCGATTGCGGCTGACTGAGGTCGAGGCAGAGACTTTTCTTGCCCCGGTTCTGCTGGACGAAGTAGCCGGAGCGTCCGTTTTTGACGAACGGTAGCAGACGCGACGGGTCACCCATCGGTGCCAATTCAATCTTGATAATGTCGGCACCCATTTCGGCCATCAGCCGGGTAACCGTTGGTCCGGCAAGATACTGGGTGAAATCGAGCACTCGGCATCCCGACAACATCGCAGGTTGGGTTTCGGTCACGGCCATCGCATTCTCCCCGGCGAAAGTAATTTCGCGCGTCCTCGCGTTTATGACGCGAGCTTTAGCACATCGCGCCACCCCTTGTGGAGTTGCGCCCACGCCGGCTGGACATACGTGATTCGCTTGGCAACGTAGAGCGCACAGCGTCGCAGATTTTTTGCTCAGACGGTTTGTCTCGGCCGCATCGTGGGGACTCATCTCAGCGCAAGTCCAGCGAGGCCGCTGGTCAAGACCAACAAAAGCAGGCCAATGGTGGACGTCAAACCGGAGGCGGCAAGCAGGATGGCCAGCGCGGATCTCTGATTGAGCCGATAGACCACCGGTATTGTCACGAGCGCACTGGCGACCGACGCGATTACCGCTCCGGCGGCACCGATGTACGGCGCAAGCGAGCCATTGGCGGTCAATGCCGCCGCCGTGGCAGTCGTGCTCGCGCTGCTTGCCAAGCCACCCAGAGCGCTGAAGACGAGAAAACCGGTCGCGCCAAGATAGCGTTGACCGATAGTGCCAGCGACGGCTATCACGATGAAAAGAGCGGCGAACTTCACGACACGCGCCAGCGACAAGGGCGACGCCAGTTTGAGCGAACCTCCAACCAATTTTTCGCTCCGCCAGCCCCACCAGACGAACGGGACTGCGGTCACTGCCATGCCGGCGAGCGCCGGCAACGCGTAAGGTGCCGCGTTGGGTGAAAAAATCGCCAGGATAGCCAGGTTGCGCACGAACATGGCGGCGCTGGTCAAAAGCAGTGCCGCGGCCGGTAGTGCTTCCTCAAGCGAGGAGAAGGCGGCTGACAGCTCGGCTGCCGCGGCGGTGCTGTTGACCAGACCACCGAGGAAGGCGGCGTAGTACACGCCGCGCGCGCCGAACAGACGCAGCATGACATAGTTGAAAAACCCTAGCCCGGCGATCACAACCACGATTGCCCAGGCCTCGCGCGGCGCGATCAAGTGCCAGGGATCGACCACGTGCGCGGGCATCAACGGATAAATAACGAAAGCCAACAGCCCGATCAGGACGGCGCTACGAATCTCATCGAGCCGGAGCGTACCGGCGAATGCTGAAAAGCCCTCCTTGAACGAAAGCAGCAGGGTCATCAGAATTGCCGCCGATGCCGCGGTGAAATAGTGGCCCTGCCCAATCAGGACACCCAACACGTACGTCGCCAACAAAGTGACGGAAGTGGTGATTTCAAGAGAATCGCGCTTTGACAAGCTGTGCGCGTTCATCAGGCCGATTAATAACGCGACGCTTGCGAACCCGACGATGACCGCCCCGAGGCTGGCCAGCGCTGTCAGAGTGCCGAGCAGGGCGGTTATGGCGAAGGTTCGGACGCCGGCGGCCTTATGCGCCCATTCGCGTTCGAGCCCGATTAGCAGGCCGACACCGAGCGCGATCGCAAGCCTTATCGCGACTTCGTCGTAAGGGAAGGCTGGAACTGCGGCTGCGAGGGAACCATGCACGATGAATTAAATGTTTGGCGCACTCGCGTGCTGATGCAAGATTGCGAGCCCATGAAAGCAAAAGATATCGGCTTACGCCGCGATCTTTCAGCAAATCGCTCGGGTGCCGCTCTTCCTTTGCGTCCATTGCACTTCGCGCAAGCCGTCGCGGCGGAAGACGGTGATCTGCAGCGCTTTGGACAAGGGTGAGCGCGATCGAAGCGGCGACATTCGCAAGCTCTCAGAAACTCGCATCCCGGGTCGCGGCCTCGGGCATGTCCGCGAAGATGGGGCGGCCGTGGAGCAAGTGTGAATAGCAGTTACACATCTCGCACGCGGCGCGATCCCAGCTAAATTCCGCCGTCATCCAATGCCGGCCGCGTCGGCCCATCTCAGGCAGCGTCTGCAGGCGCATACGGTCAATCGCGGCGGCGATACTGGCGGGGTCATTGTCTACCTGTAAGCCACAGCCGATTTTTTCGAGACGGCTCCAATCCGCGCCTTTGCCCGCGATTACCGGCACCTCGCAGGCAAGCGCCTCACTGATGGAGATGAAACTGTCCGAGGCTGGCGCGACCAGTAGATCAATATCGGCGAATAGTTTGATCCGCGCGGCGGCGCTGAGATGACCTCGCATCGTCACGTTCGCAGCCAGGCCCGCTTTCGC
The DNA here is from genome assembly GCA_050736555.1 of Binataceae bacterium (SeqCode). Taxonomy (GTDB): domain Bacteria; phylum Desulfobacterota; class Binatia; order Binatales; family Binataceae; genus JBOHWJ01. The sequence goes on along the minus strand of JBOHWM010000449.1, from coordinate 3,294 downwards.
GATTGCGCTCTTGAGCCTGGCGACGTAACGACTCGCGCCGCCGCCGGCGATAATCAGCGAAAACGCCACACCTGCGTCTTGCAGCAGGCGACCTGCGGCGATCACGGTTTCGAGCCCAGAACCAGGTTTGAGCCGGCCGCTATAACCAAGCCGCAACCTGCCGTCCCCTTGATTGTGACTGATGCGCGGAAGTTGCACGCCGTCGGGAATCACTACCGCGTTGATCAGCGTGCTCCGCATACTCTCGTTGCGCTCCGTTTCCGAGGTGAAATGGAGCGTGATTGCGCTGGGAGCGGCGATTCGGCAGATGCCGCTCCAGGTGCGTCGCAATGCAACGCGTCCTCCGCGTCTCAAGTCACCGCGCGGCGACCATACCATTGGCTTGCCGAACAGGCGGCACGCCAACATCGCCGGGATAACCGGGAACGAATGGACGCTGGTCAGATGCACGATGTCGGCCGAGCGCGTCCGCGCCAGCAACAGCCGCATCATCTGGCTGGACAAGGAAAGGCCCATCCGACGCTGGCAGTAACGGGCGGCCAGCCCGGCCGCGATGACGTATTCGCGGCGAGTGCTGATCTCAAGTTTGGCGCGCGGACCGTCGGCGTTGGTGGTCAGGACCTTAACGTCGCATCCCGCACGCGCGACCGCGATACATTGGCGGTAGACCGCTTCACCCAGTTCCCCGTGCCGGTGGGCAGGCGCGAAGTAGGGCGTGACGTGAAGGATACGCATCGGGGTGGAATCAAGTCGTTTTGAGGCGGCCGCCCGCCTCACCCGAACGCCTTTATTGGCACGAGCCGGCGCACATCATCCATTGGAATCGCCGTCACGGTTGGTGAACGGGGTCGCGACTCGCTTGAGCTTGCTGACGCTGTTGCTGCACGCATTGCTGACCCACAGATTGCCTTGCGCATCGATCGCCATATTCTCAGGGCAACTGCCGACCTTGAACGTCTTCAGCAGGTCTCCGGACGCGTTGAGCTGGTAGACGTCATTGGTGCGCTGATTGGCAACAAACACATTGTCGGCCTTGTCGATTGTCACGCCGCGCGAGCCGACGCCGACGTCAAAGCTGGGAAATGGACCGGCGGGATTTTGTGTTGGATCAACTTTGGCCACCTGATCGATGCTCTGTACCGACTGCCACAGATTGCCCGCCGCATCGAAGGCATTGCCGGTCGGCTCCGTGCCGCTCAGCGTGAACGGGATCACGGTATTGGTCGCGAGTTGGAACTGCGCGGTGGTGTTGTTGTAGTAGTTGCCGACCCACGGATTGCCGCTGGCATCGAGCGCGATCGCGTGCGGGGTTTCGCCCACCGGCTGCACCCGTTCGATATGGCCGTCGGCGGTAGCCAGTTCCGAGATGGTGCCGCTGCCCTGGTTGCTCACCCAGACGTTGCCATGGCCGTCAAAATCGGCATGTTGCGGACCGTCGCCGCCGGTGCAAAAGGTGCCGACCAGGACACCCGTGCCGGTGAGTTCGGTGACCGTGCCATGCGTCGCGTTGGGACAGGAAGAGGGAGCGCCCGGACCACCGCCGCCGGTGTTTTCCACCCAGATATTGCCGGTGTTCGCGCGGTCGATTTTCAAACCGTGCGGACGCAGGCCGACCTGGAAAGTGCCAATGATGCCGCCGCTATTGCTCAGTTGCACGACTTTGTTGCTGTAGCGATTGGCGACCCAGATATCGTTGTTGGCGTCAACGCCGACACCTTCGGGATAGATGCCTCCCGAGCGGAAGCTCGCGGCGCGCGCGCCTGATGATGTGCTATTGGCGCCGCTGCCGCATCCGGCGAGCAGAAGTAGCGGGAAGACCGCCATAATCAGCGAAAGCCGTCCGAATTTGTCCATCGATCAACCATCCTCCCGGACCGTCTCGCCTCAGAGTGGCGGACGAACGCGACAATCCTAAATTCGGCGCGACTGAGTCCTCTGAAGTCGCGATAGAACTTAATACAAGCAAACACAAGGAGCGGCAAGTTCCGTAGATCAAACGCATGTCGATTCAATTAACTGAATCCAACTAGATCACTCGGCGATTGGTCGAGATTTAGGGTCTTCGAGCGATGAAAGAGGCAATTTTGCGAAAGGGCTCGATTCTTGCGCTCCGCAATCAGATTTTGCTGCGAATGCCCGTTGAAACGGCAGTTTAAGAGCGAGCCAACGCGCCTCCGGCGGCAAATAGCATGTGAATCTTGCCGAACTCAGCGTGGCTCGGGCTGATTCGGTTCTGTCCGCGTGTGCGTGATGGTGGTTTTCCACTGTGAAGAAGAAACGCTCGGGACGTGACGTTTGGCTTATTTCTCCGGCACTATTGGTGATACTGACGATACTTGGTGAGGCCGCGCCGGCGCATGCCGCGGCCTCCGCCGCTCAAGTCAGCGCGGGTGACACTGCATGGGTGCTGATTTCTTCAGCATTGGTGCTGCTTATGACGGCACCGGGATTGGCGCTCTTCTATGGCGGTATGGTGCGGCGCAAAAATGTGCTCGCCACCCTAATGCAGAGCTTCATCCTGGCCGCAATGGTCTCGGTGCAATGGGTCCTGTTTGGCTACAGCCTAGCCTTTTCACCCGGCCATGCGGGTTTGATTGGCGGGTTGCATTGGGTCGCGCTCAACGGGGTCAGCGCGACGCTACCCTATCCCGGCTATGCGCCGACCGTACCGCATCAGGCCTACATGGTCTTCCAGTGCATGTTCGCGATTATCACGCCGGCGCTGATTACGGGCGCCTTCGCCGAACGCATTTCGTTCCCCGGCTTCCTGGTCTTCAGTCTGTTATGGACCACCGCCATCTATGATCCACTGGCCCATTGGGTATGGGGTCTGGACGGCTGGATCCATCAGATGGGCGCGCTCGATTTCGCCGGCGGCACGGTCGTCCACATTTCCTCCGGCATATCGGCGTTGGCCGCAGTAATGGTGATCGGCAGGCGCCGCGGCTATCCGCGGGAACCGATGTTGCCGCATAACCTGACGCTCACCCTGACCGGCGCCGGACTGTTGTGGGTTGGATGGTTTGGCTTCAACGCCGGCAGCGCGATGTCGGCCGACGGGCTGGCGGTCTCGGCCTTCGTCGCGACACATCTGGGCGCCTCGGCGGCGGCACTATCGTGGGTAATCGTGGAATGGTGGATGGCGGGCAAGCCGACCGTGCTCGGCGCGGCCAGCGGAGCGGTTGCCGGACTGGTTGCGATTACTCCGGGGTCGGGGTTCGTCGGCCCGATGTCGTCGTTGGTAATCGGCGCGGTGGCCGGCGCACTATGCTATTTCGCGGTGCGGTTGAAATC
>JBOHWM010000448.1:0-2131 GCA_050736555.1 Binataceae bacterium (SeqCode) | reverse complement strand
CGCAAAAACAAAGACGCGGCGAGGGTAGGGCACCCAGATCGATTACTGAATCACCAAGTCACGGTAATAGCGGGATTTATGCCGCACCTCGGCGATCCTGTTGACGGATAAAAATAATTGGACCTTGTCTGCGATTTCGGTCTGCGGTTTCGCTATAATCAACTGGACTTTTGCCACCGGCTCCGTCCCATTCGACTGATTTTCGAAATCGAGCCCCCGCTGCATTTCGAGAAGCTATGACCCAATTGGACCCCATTGTGCGCGAGCCAACCACGCTGGAGCATATGTACGGCGAGAGCGACCTTGCGGAAGCAGAGGTCTTCAAGGGCGGCTACTGTAACTTCGGCTATTGGCCCGGAATCCCCAATGCGATCTCAGCCGAGTGCCGCTCGGAAGCGTCGAAGGCGCTTTACCGGGAGGTTCTGAATCTGCTCGGGTCCATCGCGAACGATGGCCATTGGTCGCTGTTGGAGGTTGGGGCGGGGCGCGGGCACGGCGCACGACTGGCCATTGAAGAATATGGCGCCGGGCGCGTGCTGGCTGTCGACCAGTCGCCGATGCAGATCGAGCGGCTTCGCCGCTGCCAGCGCGATCTGATTGACAGCGGACGGCTCGACGGACAGGTGGGAACCGCGGAGGATTTGCCGGCTTCATCGTCGGCTTACGACGCTCTCTACTCGGTGGAAGCGATGCAGCACTTTCAATCGAACCGGAGGTCGCTCGAAGAAGCCGCGCGGGTCTTGAAGCCGGGCGGCAAGTTGGCGCTCACGACATTTTTCCTGACTCGTTCGGAGTATTTCGACCGGGCAAGAACAATGCTTCCCACGGTGGAGCGGGGAATTACACGGCTAACTCCGATCGAAGCGCTGGTACACGAACTCGAAATGAGCGGCTTTCATGCAATTCGCGTTCAGTCGATTGGCGCGAAAGTCTTCCCTGGGTTCGATCGCTGGCTCGAAATTCTCGGCGATCGGGCGGGAGAACGGGATTCCTGGGGAAGAAACTGGCTGAAATGCCACCAGGCAGGATGGATCGATTATTACCTCATCGATGCCTGCAGATCGCGGGCACCCGCCGCGGCTATCGTACGATGAACACAACACGAAGTAACTTCCGAAGCGAGTTATCTCTTCGGCTCTTTTCCCCGGAACCGGCAAATCCATAGCTTGAGGCCAAGGTACGTCGAGAGCGGCAAGCGGTCCTTTCCGGCTGCAAGCGGCGGATGGATTGAAGCGGCGCATGAAGTTCCAATAGCAGGTCACAAGGTTTCCATGCCTAGAGAGCTCGTTCTACTCGGTCCGCGGGAGGTCGCTTTGGCGGACTACGCCGACCCGCCATTGGGCGATTCGGCCGTGCTGCTCAGAACCATGTACTCCGGCGTGAGTCATGGAACCGAGATGCTGATGTATCGCGGCGAAGCACCGAAGTTCAAGCATCACTGGGACCAGCAACTGCGCCACTTCGATGTAGGCAGGCCGGGCGTGAATGGCAAGCCGCTTGCCATTGGATATGAAAGCGTGGCGCGCGTTGAAGCCGTGGGACGCCTGGTGCAAAATTTTGCGCCCGGCGATGTGGTTTGGGTCGATGCTCCTCATCGCGAAACGCACGTGGTGGACACGCGGAACCCGCCGCCGCTGTGGCGTTTCGGAGCCGTGGACGATCCAAAGTCGCTCACCTTTTTTGCTCTGTGCCGGGTTGCGCTGGGCGCGGTTCACGACGCGGAGCCGCTCCTGGGCGGATCGGCTGTCGTCTCCGGGCTGGGCGCTGTGGGTCAACTCTGCGTCCAGCTTCTGCGCCGGAGCGGGTTGCGCACCATCTTTGCCATCGACCGCATCAAGGAGCGGCTTGAGATCGCGGCCCGCGCGGGCGCGATTCCAATCCATGCGGAAGATCCCGATCCGGCAGCAAAGATCAAAGATCTTCATGGCGCTGTCGATTTTGCCATTGAAGCTTCCGGCGCGTATTCCGGGCTTGCGCTGGCGGTGCGATGCGTCGCGCCTATGGGACGGGTGGTGGTGGTGTCCTCTTATGGCAACCAGTCGCAAGGCTTGTGGTTGGGGCACGAGTTTCACCGTAACCGGATCACGCTGATTTCCTCGATGACCGTGAACGAGTGCCCGCACCCCAGGGC